>JBCBLJ010000387.1:0-7563 GCA_038520195.1 Planctomycetota bacterium | reverse complement strand
TCGGCTGACTGCCGAGTTTTGGCAATCCGTCGGGAATGATCTGGAACGTATCGTCACCGGGACCGCCGAATAGGAAGTCAGCCGAACGCCATTTACGACGTTGGGACGGAGACGTACTTGCCGACCTTCAGCGACCAACTGGTCGGCGGTGAAGGATTCGACCGCGTGTTGTACCTGGGCGGTGATGTCGATCGTCGGGGCTTCGAAGTTCCGGACTACGTTTCGATGCGCTACAACACACTCCTGCATCGTTATGAGTTCACGAATCTGGTTTGGGACATCGGCGCCCAGGAATACCGAACCACCACGACCGATTCGGGAAGAACCTTGTTCCAGCAGGAATACGCGTTCTTCCAGACCCGTGGAATCGAAGACACGCAAATCAACACGCGTGGTGGCGATGATGTCGTGCGGCTGGACGGCGAGTATCGACTGAGAGAGCTGACGGGTAGTGGAACCGAACAAGATCCGTTCGTGATTGGTGATGTTTTTGGTGAGGAATGGGGCATCGACCGCGGGGACCTCGAGCAGGGTGCGGTGGATTCGATTCAGATCGACGTCGGTGCGGGGGATGACCAAGTCTTTGGCACGCCGTATCGCGACATCATTCGCGGTGGCGACGGCGATGACTTGATTGTCGCGGGGATCGGAAACGACGCTGTGAGCGGCGGTGACGCAAGCGATACGATCTACGGCAACTCAATCGACGCGTCCTCCATCACCGAGAACTACTTCCCACCCAAGCCCGAGTTCTTCGAATTCTTCGACTTCCCCCCGGAGCTTCACACGCTGGAACTCGCGGCACCTGTTTCATTCACCCAAACAGCAAGTGTTCGCCGGGGGTTGGATCTGAATGCGGGCGTTCCGATCGGCGCGGTCGCACATTACACCTTCGAAGACGGAACGGGCAACGACGCTGCCGGGAACGGTCATGACGCGGCGCTGCCCAACGATGGCGCGATCGTGAACGACGAAGACCGTCAGTCTGCGGTGGTCGAACTCGTTCGCGCCGGTGAGTGGTTCGACATGCCGGGCAATCCGTTCAATGTCGATGCGCAGTTGACCACGGCAAGCCCCAGTGGCACCTATGGGTTCCGTTTCAAGTTGCTTGAGGAAGGCAACGCGTTCATCGGATCAGTCGCGGGGCTTTATGATCAATTGACGTTCTTCGCGGGGACCGAAGAAGTCGGCGGCGGTTTGCGACTGCATGTGGGGACGGGTGCGACGCAGCAATCCATCACGTCCCGTGATCCGCTGATTGTCGATCGTTGGTATCAGGGCGTCGTCGTTTGGAACACCGAAGGAGCGATCGCGACCGTTGAACTACTTCTTGACGGCGAGTCCGTCGGGCAGGTCACTCGGGCCGCGTCGACATCACCGGCACTGCAAGCCTACTTTGGTGGCGGCCAAGAGATGCGGATTGATGAGACGATCGTTTACAATCGTGCTCTCACCGCGAAGGAGTTGAGGCAGCTCACCAATCGCGACAGCGACATCCCCATCGGTTTCGTGGATGAAGTCGCTTTCGGTCTCGAGGGTTCTGCCAATCAACGGATCGGTTCGCTTGAGTCGTATGGGGACATCAACGCGGACGGTTTTGAGGACTTCTTGGCGCGCGGTGCGACAAAGAGCTACGTCTTGCTGGGTCCGGTTGAGCTAACCGATCTCGAAGACATCGAGACGTATGCGGAAGTCATCATCGACCACGCGACACTCGGTCGACCCGCCGAAGGTGTGGGTGACATCAATGCCGATGGCATTCAGGACTTTGCCTTTCTAACAAGCGACGAAGACCAACTCATTGCTCGGGTTGTCTATGGCGACCAATCGATCCAGTCTGGCTATTGGGACGGAACGTACTGGGCGCAACAGGACCCCGAGGACACACGACGCATCGAGCTGTCCCATGTTTATCTCGGCAGCAAAAATAGGATGGAGACCATCGAATTGAAGCTGGTCGACTTCCTTCAAGAACGCAGCGAAAGCGCAGACTTGTTGATTCATTCCACCACCGTCGCGACAGGTTCGGAGGGAACCTCATCACAAGATCCAACTAGCAACTACCAGAACCTGGATGGTTCTTATCTATCCGGTGTGTTCTTCAGTGGATTGCGGATCGAATCCTCTGGATTTGACCAAGCGGAAAACACGGTTGTGGCGCTCGATATCTATGACCGGAGTGGCGAGCTCAACTACAACTCCACTGGGTCGACTGACGTTGAGATTCTTCGTGGACTGACTTCATCTGATTCCGTTCACATCGCCGTCAATGGATCAACCGTTACCCGATACGATGCGCTCAGCCCGGTGACCGTCACGGGTGATCCTGCAAAGCTGATTCCCGATTTCACTTCTTTCCTTGATTTGTCTTTGGGCACGATCGACGTGGTTGAATTCTCGACCGTGTCAATGCGAGTCGAGCCCAACGCGAGTACCACCGATGAGTACATGGATTTGGTCGATGAAGTGAACGCGAACATCGCCAACCACGAGGTCTTCACTACCTCTGGCGGGGAGCAAAGGCCGTCTTTGGCAAACCGGTTGAAGGCAATTCCAACGGAAAATGAAGCGTTCAAATTCGAGGCGGTTGAACGATACGGAGTCAGAGTTCGTGCCGAAGAACGGAGCTCGCGCCTACTCGGGTTGGAGAATCTTGCGTTCCCAGGGCCGCAAAGCATTGTCATCACGCGTCCCCTGGGAGGCCTCCAGTCTCTCGGTAGCAATGGCGTCACGGTCGATTTTAGTTTGGCAAGCTGTCCTGGTACGATCGATGACTGCACCCAAGAACTATTTCCGTTCGGAACCACATCCTTTTCGGTGGAGGTGTTGGTCGACGGCGACCTCAGTCAACTACGGACTCGAATAGACGATGCAATTAATGATTCAAATGTTGTGGTGCAACTACTAAACAATCGGATCGTCATTTCAGACAACCGTGCCAATCGCTCGATGGTCGTAGGCCAGTTCGATGGCATTGTCGATGATCCTCTACTCGGTGGCAGTCAGATTTCGAGCGCTCCGCCCGTCGAATTGGAAGGGACTGAGACGTCAGCATTTTTTGCAAGTGTCATTGATCCGGCCGAAAACGATGAATCCCTCGCCTTCTACATCGATGCGCCAATCGCAAACAATCTGACACCGAGTCTTGAAAACCTCTATCAGTTGGGTGATGTCAACAAAGATGGACTGAACGATCTGGCAACAGTGACTGCTGGAACGCTGGAGGTGTTCTATGGATCGAATGCGGGACCCACGTTCGAGACTGCAAGTTTTTCGGTGTCCGGATTCGATTCGATCGTCAACGCGTTTGCAGCGGACTTTGAAGCCGATGGCAAACCCGACCTGATTGTGCAACACCAGCCGGCGGGTAGCGAAATTCAACTGGCGATCTTTTCCGATGTCGTTGAGCAACTCGATGGGGGCACAACGTTGACAGTTGCGCAAGCGGTGAAGTCGCTTGAGTCAGCGACGTTCGAATCCGGTTTTGCCACGGTTGCACACGCGCTCGACATCAATCGCGATGGGGCGGAAGATTTGGTGATCGGTGCGCCGATGACCGATACGCTAGTCAACGACCAACTCACTCCCAATGGTGGGGCGGTTTACATCGCCTACGGCGCTGCACCTCAGCGAACGGTGGAGTCACCCGAGGATTATGATGTCCTGGAGAACTTTAGCGTGTCGGGTAGCGGCAGCTTTGTGGCGGATCTTGGAACGGGACGCGAAATCGTCTTTGACGATGGTGGCTCTCCTTACTCGGTCGCAGCAGGTGAAACAAGTTGGTACCGGTTCAGTCTGCTCGGTGACGGACAAGTGGGTGACGCGATCCGCTTTGAAGGAGACGTTCGTGCAAACCTGGTCGACAGTGATGGGCGTGTGCTCGCCGAAGACCAGCGCGTTTTCGATCTGCGGACCCTGGAGGCTGGGACTTATTACCTACATATCCCCGCCGCCGCGGGATTCTGGAACTTTGTCGACAACGCCACACTTCAGTCGTGGACCGTACTAAGCGGCACCGCCAATTTCGCGTCGAGCCAGGTCGGCGTTGGCTTAAAGGCCGGGTCGAGCACGGGCGGATTTGCCCACGACGCCGCCCATGACAACTTTTTGGTCGCATCACCTTCCTTCCGCTTCGATCCGCTCGTGGATGCTGAGGCGCCCGTCCTGGAGGTGACGTTTGGCGGCGGCAACGTCACCGGATCGAGTGGCAGCAACGCAGTTCCTTCCACATCGCTCTACCCAAACCCGGCCGCGATCGCGGGCTACAACGGCGGTCAATCAAATCAAGATGGCCATAAGGCGATCGCGTTCTTCAATGTTTCATCGGGACAGTACGATGGATTCGTTTGGGACGACACCGGCAACAACGGGCTGGCGACTTTCACCTATACCGCAACGGAACTGCAGGCGCGCGGTGTCCAAACCGCAAGCGGTCTGTACCAGCTTCATTTCTTTGACACCGACTCGGGCGGTTGGGGATGGCAACAACTCAACGTCGCGTCGGTCGCAGCAACCCGTGAGTATTCGATCCACTTCGACGCACCGGTTCGCGGGCAGCAACAGATTGTCGAGACCGATTCGAACCCGGATCGTGATCTGCTTCGCGGAGGCGACGGAAACGACGAGATCGTCGGCAACGATCGTTTGGATCGGATCTTCGGCGGCAGCGGAGTGGACACGTTCACGGCCGAAGCCTTCGAGGTCCGCGACCTCGACCTTGCCGACAACCAAGCGTTCACGCCTGTTCCCGTAAGTGAACAGGTGCAAGGTAACGCGATCCGAGTTCTCGATCCGCTCGTGATCGATGCCAACACGGAGGCTCCCTTCCACGTCGCTTCGTTGCAAGCGGCGATCGCCCGACAACTCGGTGACGGAGTTTCAGTCGTTGACGGAGTTCCGAGCGTGAATCGAAGTGTTACCGCAAGTGAGCTCGGTTCGCTCACCGAATTGGTAGTCGGCGACGGCGAACTCTTCTTTGGAAATCCGTTTCACACTCAATACAACGATCCGTCCCAGTTCGTCGACATCTCATCGACGGGTAACGCACTGGGATTGAGTGACGATGGCCGGGCCACGATCACGACAACGGTCGGTAACTCGATCTTCCCCGCCGGTCAGGTGACCGTGGGAAACAATGGTGTGATTACGTCAGGTATTGAGAATGTCCCGACTGGCGGATCGCTTCCAGTTGCATCGTTCGAGCACGCGCTCGCAGTCTTCTGGGACGACATCGACTCCGATAGCGGCGACGTCTATTGGGAAGAACGCTCAGTTAATGGAATTCGCACATTGATCGTTCAGTGGCATGACCGGCCGCGTTTTCAAAATATTGGTCGTTCGACATTCCAATTGCAACTGTTCGAAAGCGGTCCCCTTGCGGCTCGCTATGTCTATCCGGACGTTGACTTTGGAGACGCGAGATACGACTTTGGAGATTCCGCAACCGTCGGCTATCAGTCCAATTCCCGAACCGCACAGACATTCTTCGAAGATCGCCCCAATCTCGCCAATGGGGATGTGATCGATGTTTATGACAACGACCTTTCTCTACTTCGTGAGATGGTCCATTTGGAATCACTCGATCTGAGTGGCAACCCGATCGTCACAGACGACTTGGTGCATCTTGAAAAGCTGACGCGTTTGCGTTCGTTGGATCTTTCCGACACGCACGTCGATCCAACCGATCCGCGCACGTTGGCATTCATCGATCAGTTACCGATGCTCGAAGAACTATACCTGCCGACGGGCCAGTTGTCGGATTCGGACGTGGTGGCGACGCAGGGCGAAACGGTAAGTCTTCAGACGCAGACCGCACTCGACTTCGACGGGTCAACAAACGTTTTGATCACATCGGGCTCGCTTGATGAACTCCCGGTCGGGGATCAGCCTTACACGCTGGCCGCTTGGATTCGACCCGATAGCATGGGCGGACGTGGCATTATCGGATGGGGCAACTACGGCAGTACGCGACAGGTCAATGCGTTTCGGCTCACGTCAAACGGTCTGGTGAACTATTGGTGGAGTGACGACTACAGCGTGAACACGGGAAGTCTCGTTGGTGAGTGGCACCACGTCGCGGTCACCTATAACGGAGCGCAGCGTCAGATCTATCTCGATGGCCAACCGGTCGGTGCACCCAATACGCCCGGCGGCGACAACAATGTGCCCGACACGGCCAACTTTACAATCGGGCAGACGGCCATCAGCATCTCCGCCCTGAATGAGCACTTCGATGGCAAGATTCGTGACGTCGGCGTTTGGAATCGTGCGCTCACCGCCGACGAGATTGCGTTCGGAACGGACGCCACGTTCGAGGCAATCGATTCGGGACGCGTGGCGTTTTGGCCGCTTAACGAGGGCACGGGATTGACGGTCAGCGCCGTGGATTCAGCGGTGCCAGCGGTGACCGTCGCAAATGCTGGTTTCGAGGATTCCATCACTCTCGGTGGTATCAACAACTTTTACTCTGACATTCCTTCGTGGAACGATCCGGTCGGAGGGAGTGCGGGTGTCAGTCGTCCTGATTTGCCATGGGATGATGTTGTGGGAGGCGCGCAAGAGGGTTCTCGATTCGCATTCATTCAAGCGGAAGGCAGCTTCTTTCAGGAGATCAACGGCCTGACCGTGGGCGAATCATACACGGTAGAGTACCTCGAAAATGAACGGGGAGCAGCGGCCGCAGCAATTGGACGTTCACGGGTCTGGATCGATGGTCAGGTGATCGTTGCGACACACGATGTCGTTCACGATGCGTCGACTTGGCAAACTGTTACGAGCACTCCGTTCGTCGCGACGAGCACTTCGATGACGTTGCGTTTTGAGCATCCCGGCGGAGGAACCGCCGACAACACGGTCTTCTACGATCGTGTCCGCGTCACGCCTGTCCCTCGTGTATCAACGAGTTTGACACTCAGCGGCAGCGCGAGTTGGACAACGGGCTCACCGCAGCCGGTCGACACGACGACCGTCGGTCGCACCGAAGTCGAGATCGATGGAATCACGACGCCGTTTGTGGTGCTCAACACGGTTCCTGTTTTGACGACGCCATCCATCCCGGTGATCGAAGAAGGGCAAACACTCTCCATCGCTGCACCCGCAAACGCGATATACCCGCTGGAATTGGACGGCGAGAGCTTTGGAAACATCTCCCTTACCGATGGCGGTGGGACTGCGGGACTCGGACTCCGCGCATCGGTCATCGACCCGCTGGGACGCGAGACCAGCCTCGTCCATCGGTCCGCGCAGTTTGACAACACGTCGCTCAAGGTGCCACGCGAATCACTGGACGGCGCGACAGATCTGACCGTCGCCTTTTGGCTCAAGTCCGCACCGACCGCGACCGGCGAGTACGTACTTAATGCGGATTCCGACGCAAATGATTTCGGGATCTTCTTCAACGAAGACTTCGTCAGAGTCTTTACGGACAGTGTTGTTTACTCGTGGAATACCGACGTGATGAGCGACGGTGCGTTTCACCATTTCGCGGTGGTACGCTCCGCGCAAGCGAATCAACTGAGCCTCTACATCGATGGAGAAATGCATCCGAATGTGCAAGACGCACTG
>JBCBLJ010000124.1:0-13965 GCA_038520195.1 Planctomycetota bacterium | reverse complement strand
CTCGGCAATTCTGTCGGTCGGTCGGCTTCGAGCGGCAGTCGAAACGGAGGCTCCTGCGCAGCGGCAAGCACCGTGCTGATTCCGGCGAAAAGGACCATCAGCGCGAGGTGGAAGGTCAATCCTTTGCGGGACAGCTCCATCGATACTTCGCATTGGGACAGGCAGCGCGCATCCCTTGCGCGCTACGTTGTGGCATCGGAACCATCGGGTGACAGATTCTCCCGAGACCCGAAAGTTACCCGCAGAGCGCCGAGATCAGCGGTCCCAATCGTCTCGTACGGAATGGAACGCCCGAGCCGAACAACCCGAATGTTTCATATCCGTTGCGTGATCGACACGTGTGCGCAAGATAACCAGTGAACTTTCGCGCGACGTTTAGCCATTACAACCGGTAAAGTCGCTTGCTTTGACGCCTGGACGAAAGGCTTTTCGTAGCCCGCGCGACGGCGAGCTGTTTCTCACTTCTCGGCGGTAGGTGGGAGCAAAACTATTGGGCTGAAAGTCTTTGTTTTCCCCGTCTTTTACGGCCTGCCGGTGGGAAGGGTTTATCTCCAATCGATTCGCCTCGCGGTCGCGCTGGTATGCCTCGGCGCCAGCCTGATCTTGGCTAGTCATTGGCTGGGACTCCTGCCGAATGAGGCAGCGATTCGCGCCGAGTCTCGGCGTCGTTTAAGCGAATCGGTCGCGATCAATCTTGCGTCTCATGTTCGCAAACAGCAGTGGGTTGAACTGAAGGCGATCACCCAAACGATCGTCGATCGAGACCCCTCCCTGCTTTCCATTGGCGTCCGCACCGATCGCGGCGTGTTGAAAGCAGATGCGGGACACCACCATGAATTGTGGGCACAGCTGGAGAAGGATCCGTCCGCGCCCGTCGAGGCGGTGCAGGTTCCCATCACATTGAACCGGCGACAGTGGGGTACGGTTCAGTTCTGTTTTGGGGTCCCGGAGCGCTCGCTGAGCAACAGCGTCTGGAGTCATCCGCTGGTTCGCCTGCTGGCATTCTTCTGCATTGCCGGTACGGTTGGGTACACGCTATTTGTCGGCAAGATGATGCGGGTCTTCAGCACGACTCAGGTGGTCCCCGAACGCGTCCGGCAGGCACTCGATACTCTGGCCGAAGGGTTGCTGGTCTTGGACGAGAGAGCCCGAATCGTACTTGCTAATCGTGCCTTCGCGCAAACCGTTGATGTGCCCGAAGAGATGCTCGCGGAGACCAGCGCGAACGATCTACCCTGGCGCGACCAGGACGATGCGATTTGCGAAGACTTCCCATGGATGACGGCGATCGATGAGTCTGCCACGATCACCGAGAAGAAACTGCAACTGCAGGTGGGCGATGGTGAACGTCGAATCTTCTCCGTCAATGCGGCGCCGATCGGTGGAGGTGCCCGAAGAGGCGCACTGGCGACGTTTCGAGATGTGACCGAGATCGAGGAGCATCAAGCCGAACTCGAGACGATGCTCTCGATGCTTCGCCACAGTCGGGATGAAATTGAACGCAAGAACAAAGAACTGGAGATTCTCGCGACGCGAGACGCGCTGACGGGTTGCTTAAACCGGCGGGCATTCTTCGAGAGATTTGGTCGACTCTGGAAGCAAGTTTCGCACGACAAACCGCTCTCGTGCATCATGGTCGACAACGATCACTTCAAGTCCGTCAACGATACGTACGGTCATGGTGTCGGCGATGATGTTCTTCGAAACGTCGCAAGCGTGCTAACAGCGCAATTCGCCGAACGTGGTTTACTCTGTCGTTACGGTGGCGAAGAATTCTGCATCGTGTTGCCTGACACCAGTCTTGAGGAAGCATTGCAGGTGGCGGGCGAGGCCCGTCGTGCGATTGAAGCGATCCGTTTGGAACATCCTTCGGAACTTCGTCTTACAGCAAGCCTCGGTGTCTCCGAAACGCGCTTCGAAGCCGATGAGCCTCAAGAGCTGATCAACCAAGCCGACATCTGCCTGTACGCCGCAAAACGCTCGGGGCGAAACTGCGTGATCGCGTTTAGCCAAGATGTCGCTCGGATGGAAGAAGAGGCCGGTGATCGACCGGAACGAAAGTCACGTAATATTCCGTTCCAAGCCGTGACCGCTCTAGTCTCAACGCTTTCCTATCGAGACGCGAACACGGCCGAGCATAGCCGCCGCGTCGCGTCACTCTGTTCGCATGTGGCACCACGCTACATGGACTCACAGGACGTGTACTTGTTGGAGATTGCGGCGTTACTTCATGACATTGGGAAAGTCGGGGTTCCGGATGACATTCTGCTCAAGCCCGGCAAACTGAGCGACACCGAGTGGGAGACGATGTCGCGTCACGATCGAGTGGGTGTCGAGATCATCGCGAGCGCCTTTGACTGTCCGGATCTGACAAAGATCATCCAATCACGTTACGCACACTTCGATGGCAACGGGCGGCTACACAACCAACTCAGCGGCGAAGACATTCCGCTCGGTGGCCGAATCCTAGCGATCTGCGATAGCTATGATTCCATGGTCTCCGACCGTGTGTACCGTCGCGGTAGATCGCATGCCGCCGCGATCGAAGAACTTCGACGCTGTGCGGGGACACAATTCGATCCCGAACTGGTCGAGCATTTCATCAGCGTGGTGACCGGAAAACCGGAGCAAGAGGTGGCTGCGTCACAGAGCGAAACCGCGATCCAGATCGGTTTTCAGGTTGAGCGTTTGGCGGCCGCGATCACCGCTCAAGATGCGGACGGGCTGAAGTCGCTTGCCGCCCGATTGGGGCTTTATGCCAGAAGCTGCAAGATCGACTCGATTGCCGAAGCCGCAAAAACCTTCGGTGATCACGCTGGCGAAGAGGATATTTCGTGGCTCGACTTGTTGCGTGAAACGAATCAACTGCTCGACATCTGCCGCGCCGCCCAAACCGACCTGCTCCGTCAATCACTCGATTCACGCCAGCAAGCGGACTCCGCTCGCTAGCATCTCGCGGGGGTGCCGACGACCGTCGAACTCGCTTTTTTTCGGCCAAGACGGCATCATCTCGGGACCGAAGCTCAACCGGCGTTTCCCAATCGGCAGGCGATGGGTCATACTGGGAGTCTTCGAATGACTTCACCCAGGGATGGTTGCGATGAACGTGTTGTACGGTCGTCAGGTCGAAATTGGATTCGGGGTTGATCCGTTCAATCCTCATGCGGCTCGCAGCATCGACGTGATTGGCGGTGATTGCAAGACTTCTCTCAAGCAACAGATTGTTGAATCATGTCCGCGGGTTCCGGGCGTGTACGGAATGCTGGATCGATCGGGGGCATTGATCTACGTCGGAAAAAGCAAGTCACTGCGTTCGCGTCTGTTGAGTTACTTTGCCGAGAGCAATGAGGACGAGAAAGGTGGACGCATTGTTGAGAGCGCCCGCGCGATTCAATGGGAAACTCAACCGAGCGAGTTTGCGGCTCTGCTGCGAGAGCAACAGCTAATTCGGCTCTACTCACCTCGATGGAATGTTCAGGGCGTGCCCAAACGGCAACGTCCGCTCTATTTATGCCTGGGGCGCAACCCGGAGCATCTGTTTCTCGCACGTAAACCGCCCGAGAATTGCGTCACCCTTCACGGGCCCTTTTACGGCGCGGCACGAATGAACGTCGCCGTGGACGCGCTGAACCAAGTGTTTGGACTTCGCGACTGCGGTCAAAAGCAAACGTTTCGGTTCGCCGAGCAGATGATGTTATTCGAGAGCCCCGCTCGTCCAGGCTGTTTGCGTCTGGAGATTGGTACTTGCCTTGGTCCCTGCGTCGCCGCCTGCACACGCGGCGAGTATGACCAGCGGGTGGCGGCCGCCAAGAGATTTTTGGACGGCGACGGTGATGAACCACTTTCGCACATGCGGCAGCGAATGGAACGTGCCTCGGAGAACCGCCAGTATGAACTCGCGGCTCGAGCGCTGGAGACGCTCAAGTCACTGGAGTACGTTCATCGAAAACTGAAGATGTTGGCATCCGCCCGTCGCGACTTTCGGTTCGTGTACGCGGTCCCTGGTTGGGACGGGTGTCACACATGGTACCTCGTTCATTGCGGTGAAATCGTGGATGTTGCGGCGACGCCGCACGGCCGCGATGCATACCAATCGCTGCGACCGACGATTCAAAGTTGGAAGGCGATCCTGGAGAACGACGGTGGTGGAGGACACGGGCCCTTCGCTTACACGCTAGGGCTCGTCGCGTCTTGGTTTCGAAAACACTCCGATCAGCGTGAACGAACATTCCTTCCTTCACAGGCCGGACGGAAGTACTACCGAAAGTCGATGAAGGCTTGAGGGGATCAGCGACGGCGTTCCAACGCGAGGCGTCATTCTGGTCGGCTCCAAGATGTGGCTTGGCCCGCGTTTCGATGTGAGTCGCGGCATCTTTGTGATGGCTTCAGTTTTCCGAACCGTGGAAGACTATCAGCGGGCGGAAGGCGCCACGTCCGATTTCGATTTGCGCGCGATGCTTTCTTGACGAAATGCGAGTCGCTGACCACTGATCCGGAGCATTTGCTCATCTCTGTTCCCGCTGAGTTCACTTTCGCGAAGAGCGTTGGATGAACGGTGATGCAGAACGACCGAGTTCGCTTGCCTCGAGCCGGTGCTACGTCCACACAAGGTCACGCGATTGTGATACTTTGTTGCGAAATTTCCCCGCTGTATTTCGACTCAGGTAGTTTCATGTCAGACATTCGCGTTGCGATGATCGGTCTCGGCTTCGGTGCCGAGTTTCTCCCCATCTATCAGGCGCTTTCGGGCGTGGACGTCACCGCGATCTGTCGCCGTGATGAAGCGGCGCTCAACGAGTTGGGCGACCAATTCGGGATCGACAAACGTTACACTCGCTACGACGACGTGCTGAAAGATCCGGACATCGACTACGTTCACATCAATAGTCCGATACCCGATCACGCCTGGATGTCGCTGCGGGCGCTGGAGGCGGGAAAGCATGTAATGTGCACCGTTCCGATGGCGACGACGATCGAAGAGTGTCGACAGATTGTCGAGAAAGTCCGTGAAACGGGGCTAAAGTACATGATGGCGGAAACGGTGGTTTACAGCCGGGAGTTCCTATACATCAAACAGCTCTACGAGAACGGCGAACTGGGTGAGATTCAACACCTCGCGGCCTCCCATCCTCAGGACATGGATGGCTGGCCGAGTTATTGGGAAGAGATGATTCCCATGCACTATGCGACGCACGTGGTCAGCCCCTGTCTCGGTCTGACCGATTCACTCGCTGAGTACGTCAGCTGCTTTGGATCGGGAGCCGTTCGTTCGGACATCGCGAAGAAGTCTGGCAATGAGTTCGCCGTCGAGTCTTGCCATCTGAAGCTGAAGGATAGCAGCGTCGTGGCCCACATTTGGCGATTCCTTTACGACGTGGCTCGCCAATACCGCGAGAGCTTCGATGTTTACGGTACGAAGAAGAGTTTCGAGTGGACGCTGATCGAGAACGAACCTCACGTGCTGCACACCGCCAAAAAACCTGAGCCAGAGATTCCGGAGAAAATCGAGGTGCCCGACTTCGCACACTTGTTACCCGAAGAGATTCAGAGATTCACGCTGCCATCCGAAATCCATGACGACCAGCACCTGTCGTTTATTCAGGGCGGCGGTCACGGCGGCTCTCATCCGCACATGGTCAACGAAATGGTGAGTGCGGTGCGCGATGATCGTGATCCTTGGCCCAACGCGGTGACGAGCGCCAACTGGACCTGTGTCGGTTTGTGCGCACACGAATCGGCGAAGAAGGGCGGCGAAATCGTTCGGCTACCGGAGTTCACGCTCGCTCGTTAGTTGGAGAGATCCATTGCGTGGTCCACTTCCAATCCGCGCGACGGACTCGTCGTTCGATTGTTCGATCCAACCGTAGCGATCGACATCTGATCAAGTGAGACAGCGGCGTCTTCGCCGAGGTAGGGTCGCACCGGACCGACCAGTAGGAAAGGGATGACGCGACGTAGTTTCCGGAGCTTGGCGGCTCTTGGGCCGAACGTTCCCATGCCCAGCAAAACGGAACGATTTACCATTCGCAATTCCCCGACGAGCCATTGGATCATGCCAAGGTTGCGTTCGCGGTAGTCGAGAATGAACGATGGTCCGGTGGCAAAGGAGGAACGAGCGATGTACGTATCCATTCGCAAACGGGCCTCAGGCGAATCGACGTCACCGAAAGAGTTGTAGCCTTCGCCGTGATACTCCGACAATGGCCTGAACGCTTTACCCAGCCACTTGCCGGCGGTTCCGAAGGCCTTGCGAGTCGCGAACTGGGCGAAGCCGCCGCCTTGATCAAGTAGCTGTGCGTCGTACTCGCCCGCGGTTTCCAGAATCCGCGCCGGAGGCAGTTCCTCGAAGAAGCGTTTGAGCGACCCGCGATCGGCGTCAACCAGTTTCTGGACCGTCTGCTGATCTTGCTGGCTAAGTTTTTGCTGTAGCATCGCTTATCCCACACCTCATAACGACAACGAACGAACCGGACGGAGTGTTTGAGTCGCCAGCCGCATTCTGGAGATCCTCCCGACAGCCGCCACGCTCAAGGCCCACTGGATGGCTTCAACGATGCGACAGCGTTAGCAAAATCAGAGCCTGGCGGCAACGTCGATTGCGTGTCAAGGAACTGCGAAGATCTCGTGAAGTCACCTCGGGTCTGTTTGCCCCACTGGATGCAACCGGGTAATTTCCGAGCGTTTCCATCGGACGGATGCGAACATTGGCAATCGCCGCAGGACACGGACTCTCCCATGCTGCCTCGTTACTTCTTGGTCACCTGCTTACTCGCAGCAATGATCTTGTCCGGTTGCTCGTCGGAGCTCTCTGCTCCCGCGGTCAAAGACGTTGCAAAACGAACTGATTCTTCCACCGATGAGCTCCCTCCCGGTGTGACCATCAAGAAAGCGGAAAACCAGACGGTCCTTCCGGACGCGCCGCAGTCGTCCGTCGCGAAGGCGGCGTCGAGCGCGAGGGGCCAGGGTGCATTTGCGAAAGCGCTCGTCAGTCGTTGGCTGGCAGGCGGTCCGTTGGATCCGCGTGAAGTGCAGAAATTTCTCGAAGCGACAAACGACGTAAGAGGACTTCCCACGATCGCAGAAAGCCAACTGAAAGAGGACGAAGACCCGTGGATCGCGGACGGGCCGATGTATCGCATCCTCGCGGAGCAGGCCGCTCGATCGCGTCGTTTTCGGGTCTCTCACGATTTGTTCTGCGCTTCCTTTCTCGCCGATGAGCTCCGCGGCGAGGAGAGCATCCGCTACAGCGACTTATTAGGTCGTCCCGTGTGGAAACTGAGCTTTGGTGTTTCGCTCACCGTTCACGGTTCATCGCAATTCGGTCCTCAGCCGATCCGCGACACCGGAAGGTCGAAGGGCGCGCGTCAGACGTCAACGCTCGCGAGCTCCGATCGCCTCGCCCGTGGCGGATCCGTTGATGCTCGTCGCAGTTCGACGGCCGGCTCGATTGAAGGAGCGGGTAGCTCGCGCAAGAGCGATCCGACGCCCTCCACCGTCGCTGGCGAGATTGAGTCAATCCTTTCGAGCGACATCGACACGACGCGACCTCGGGTAATGGCAGTTGGTGGAGAAGTGAACGACCGCATCGATGCCCACTTGGGGCTCGTTGCCAAGATCGTAGGCGAAACAATCAACGATTATTCGGCGCGCGGAGCCTTCGGGACACTGAGTCCCGGCGCACTTCACCAACGCTTTGCGAACGCGGAAAGTCTTGCCAAAGAGTCGCCGATCGCGACGCTGTTAAAAGCAATCGAACCTCCGGCGGTTTGGTTTCACGATATCCAATTGATCGAACGTCACGGATTGCCAGGCGAATTCGATGGTACGGAAGGCCCAGTCGAAGACGGGAGTGATCGTTTTACGGCATTGCTTGAGGGTGCGCGGCGTTCCGATGTGGACTTTCTGATTCACTTTGATGTTTATCTAAAGGAGATCGACGGCGCAACTCGAAATGTCTCCCGTTGCCGCTTGTTCGCAGTCAGAAACCGGCGGATGATCGCCGAGTCGCGCGGGGTGAGTAGTGTCGCGGCGGCAAAGCCTAACCTCTTCGGACGCGCAGACCCGTATACGTACACGGTCAGTCAGCTACAACCGGTTCTCACGTCAATTGGCCGTGACTTGCCGACTCGAGAATTGCCCTCACTCACACCGGAACTCGCGAAACGTCAGATCGCCGCACTTTTGGCGAAGCATGATGCGGATTCGATTTCAACCCTGGCGATCGTTGACCTCTATCGCAAACTGAACTTGATCGATGAGCGTCAGGCGGATCAGGCTTGCCAGATTGCCGGTGGCGAGCGTGCAATGCGATTGCGGCGTCTTCCTTGGCAACGCCAACTGGTCGCGGAAATGATGATGCGGAAGGCCGGCGACCACGATGACTGGTTCCGCTGAGCCTCTTCAGTGGTTTGTGGCGTGAGTGTGGGTTTCGGCGACGGCGACTCCGACCGTGTTGCCCTTGCGATGAGTTGTCCAAACACTCAACTCTTCAAATCAAGCCGTGGCGAAAGCGCACCACACACACCTAGTTGGTCTCCCGAAGTATCCTGACAAGACGGTCCCATTGCTCGGAAGAATGTGGTTTCAGCGGTCTCCAACCCAGAAGGCGACTGCTCAGAACAAACCACCAATGACGCCGATGATGAGAACGGGAACCAGTGTTTGTACGTAGTTCGCAGCGCTGAGAGGCGAACTGGATAGTCTCCACAGCGCGTTAGCAACGCTGAACAGGAATGCGATCGTTGGGCCAGAGAAGAAGGCAGCCATCGGCAACCAGCGGCGAGACTCTGATTCGGCGTCCTGAGGTCTGACTCTGGCGACACTACGTCTTGCTTCTTGATTTCGCTGAATGTTTGTCTAGCGACAAGTCGACGCGACCGCTGTATTGGTCAAGCCAGGTCTTCGCCGCTTCGACGATCTCGTTTTTCAGTTCGGCGAGACCTTCCACGCCATATTTGCCGTTGCAGGAAACCTCGTCTGGGCGATCCATCAGGCTCTCGCGGACCCAAAAGTAGCCCACGAGATGGTGGATGCCGTGCGAGTCGCCTAGCCATTGGATTGTCTTTTCGCGAAAGTCGTATTCGTAATACACGGCGTCCATCATTTCACGGAGGCGATCAAGCGGATCGCCAGAACGCCGAGCGATCCGATCAATGTGATATTCAAGAATTCCCCAGATGGCGGTGTCACGATCCGGTATGCGAATGTTGCACGCGATAAGAAACCGTTCCATCGCCCTGACGATCGCCTCCCCATCATCCGGCTCGGCCAGGTAAATCGTCACGAGGGCATCGTGATCAACGCCCGCGTTCAGCAAGCGATCGGCAACATCCCGAACCTCGCAGCCGACGCCGGAGAAACCATGCCGCATTGCGATCAGGGTGAGTTCTTGACGGTCAGAGATCGAGATCAATTGCGGGTCCGGGGAATGTGTTTACGACATCGCCCTCACGAAGCGGTAGTGTCCGGACACTACCCACGAAGCGAAACGATGCCTGAACGACGGAAATGTTCGACGCCCAGCAACGGTCGCCAAGCATCAGGGTGTGCCGGTGTCCGTTCGCAAAAACCATCTTAGATGTCACGCGACGCTAGAACTGACGTTGCCTCGGATTTCAGCTCGGTGGACGCAGCTTCGGAGTTTGGGATGGTCTTGATAGCTGCGACAAGCATTGCCTCCGAGTCTTCCGCCGGGTCGGATCGAAGGCAACGTTCCGCCATCCAGAGCGTCATTATTGTCGGCACGCGCTCCAGGGATTGGGCGAGCAGCGGGATGGACTCCGCCATGGGTACGGTTTCAATACAATGCACAATTGGCCCGGGCGAACCAAGATCTGCATCCGGGTTGCGTTCAAAGACTGCGAGCAGATCCGCGACGCATTGAGCCGCCAGCCCGTCAGCCTCAATCCTGTCAGTAATATCATAGAGTCGTCCGACATCATTCGATTCGTCACCCGTTGGCTCAAAGGACCGCAGCGATTGGTGAACGGACGACAGATTCATAGCACATAACTCTGCGGGCTTGAGTGACACCGGACCTACCGACCCCCATGCGTTTTCTTCCAACACGAAGTTTACCTGAGTGGATCAGTCTCCGCATCGGATGGCCAACGAGCCCAAATCAACACTGATGACTGAGCGGAGCCCCAAACCAAGTTCGACCGCAGCCGGTCGCACCATCGGCTCCCACGTCGCCAGCATGAGCGATTTCCTTGTCTCAGTGAGTACTCGTAACGCCGTGCAACTCCGCACAAATGATCCATCTCATCAGAGATGGTTTCCAATCCAACCGAATTTGACGGCAAGGATGCGGATTCAACGCGCTGTCGGGCGACCGGCCACATAACGGTCGACGTGTGGCGAAGGGCTCCGGGGCGGTGAGTCGCAAACGGCGCGGTGACTACTCGAGTCGCTCCCAAACTTCACGTGAGCGTCGGTCGCGGAGGCGATCGGTGATCGATGCGAAGAATTGGTCGCGGCCTCGACCGCCGGACAGTCGGTCGACGTGCTCGTCGTCATGGACCGTCTCGTTGGCCAGCAATCGAATGCCGTTGAGGTGTTCCCCTTCACCGGACCGAAGGTTGGCGAGCTTTCGACGCCATGTCTTGCGGCTGGTCCATTCCGAATGGATCGCGTCTAGTGCATCCGTGTTGTTGTCAAAATCGGTGAATCCCGCGATCAGCAAGTCACGTCCGTCTTCGCCGTCGATCCAATCGGCGCCCGTACCGCCGACGATCAGGTCCGCGCCATCGCCGCCGTGGATGCAGTCATGGCCGTCGCCGCCGAGCAGGAAGTCGAGCCCATCGTTTCCGTAAATCCAATCGTCGCCGGCAGCGCCGAGTACCAAGTCGTTCCCGTCACCGGCATGGATCCGGTCATTGCCGTCGCCGCCGTCAGTGAAGTCATCGCCGTGGCCTGTATAGACGATGTCTTGTCCCGAGCCCGCGAACACCTGGTCGTCGCCATGTTCCGACGAGACCCAGTCGTTCCCGGCGCCGGCAAGGATCACATCGTCGCCACCGAACGTCCGAATGACGTCGTTCCCACTGCCGGCGTCGACGAAGTCTCTCCCACCCGCCGTGTAGATTCGGTCGTGGCCCGCGCCGCTGTCGACACGGGTCTCAATGTGAGCCGATTGCCAAAGTTGGATATGGTCGTTGCCGCTGCAGGTGACGACTTCGATGGATTCAACTTCGTTGGCCTGGAACTTGCGAAGATGAAGCCCATCGTCTCCAAGACGCGTGTAGACGAAGAGCCAATGTCCCCATTGCCGGACACGCACGTAGTCAGAATCCTCCGTGCCGAAGACTCGTAAGACGCCGTCGTCGAGTTGCACGCCGGTGACGGCCACCGAGAGTGTCCGCGCCGCTGATCCTCCGTCATCGTCATGGACCGTCACGGTCACTTGGAACGCGCCGCCGGACGCGTAATCATGTGAAAACTCAAACTCACGATCGTCCGCCACGATGGTTTCGAGCGTTGATCCGTCGCCCCAATCGACGGTCAGCGTGTGCGTGTCGAGGCTGCCCACATCGTCGATTTGCCCGGCGAGTGTCACCGTTGCGCCGTCCGCAATGCAGTCGACCGACTGATGACTGGAGGTCACTTCGACCAGTTCCGGTTCGACGTTGCGGACTTCGACGGAACCCGCCACCGTGTCTTCGCCGCCGTCGTCATCGCGAACGGTTAGCACGACGTGGTAGAGATCGGGTAGGTCACCGGGTTGGTCGTCCAAGTATTGATGGGAACGCTCAAGCTGGCGCGTTCCGACGGGAATCTCAACGCTCTCGATCGGACTGCCGTCGCCCCAATCGATAAGTATTTCGTGCGAGTCGACTGCGGCAGGGTCGGCGAACGTCACAAGAAGTGTCGCAATGCCGTTTTCATCGAGACTCGGCGTCAGTTGAAACTCCTCGATCGTCGGCGCGACATTTTGGATCACGATCGGCGCGGTACCGACGCTGACCCCAAAGGCATTCGTGACTTCCAGCGTCAAGTCGCCCGCGAAAGGCCCATCGTCAAGACCGAGATCGACGAGGGTTTGCCAAGGCAGAGTGGGCGTCGCGGTCGTCAGGTTTTCGTCATAGTCGCCGTCACCGTCGATGTCCCATCGGTAGGTCAAATCACCGTTCTGAGGGTCCGTTGATGCGGAGCCGTCGAGCGTGAGGTCGTCACCTTCGGCGATGACGTAAGGCCCGCCAGCATCAGCCACCGGAAGTGCATTGACCGAAAGTGTGACGATTGCGTTGTCCGAGTTTCCGAACGCGTCGGTGATGACGTACCGGAAGGAATCGGTACCGAAAAAGCCTTCGTCCGGAGTGTAGAGGATTTGATTGATCTCACTCACACTGACGGTTCCGAAGTCGGCTTCGAGATCGATGGTCAACTGGATCGGTACGTTTGTCAGCTGTTCGTCGTTTGCCAGCACATCGAGCAGCAAGCTCGAGTCTTGCACGGTCGTGAACTCATCGGAGTTAGCAACCGGGGCCACGCCTGAGACGTTGATCGTGACGACGGCGTTGGTAACGTTTCCGGCTTCATCACGGAGTTGATACGTCAACTGATCTTGACCGGAGAATCCCGGGTCGGGCGTGTACAGGATGGATCGCTGGCGGGTCGCGGCGAATGTTCCGTTGACGGGCGGTAGGATGACATTCGGGAACACGATGACACCATCGGGGTTGATGTCGTTGTCGAGCACGAAGATCTCGATGGGCGAGTCTTCGTCGGTCGCAGCTTGGTCGTCAACGGCGATCAGTGTGTCGGCAACTGGATTGACCGTAAGCGTCACGGTGGCGGTTGCGATGGATTGGGAGGGGTCCGCAATCGTGTATTGGAACGCATCGGTACCAAAGAAGTCGGCGTTCGGTGTGTATTCAAAGACGCCGGGTTCGATTTCGATGACGGAGCCGTTCTGCGGTTGATCGAAACCGGAAATCGACAGCGTGTCACCGTCGGGGTCGGTATCGTTTCCGAGCACGGAGATTTGCACGGGCCGGTCTTCTTCGGTGGTCGCGGAATCATCGCGGGCCGTCGGTGCGTCGTTCAAGCCCGCGACGTTGACGGTGACCGTACCGATCGCCACGTTTTGCCCGACCGTGATGCGGTAGGCGAACTGGTCGATACCGCTGAAGTCCGGCGCGGGCTGATAATGAAAGCCGGGAACGCCGTTGACGTCGGTCGGAGTCACACGGTCTTCGTCGTCGGGGTTTTCCAGTTCGAGCGTCCCGATGGTTACATCAAAGTTGACATCATTGAGGAGCACCGGCAGGTCGATGGATTGCTCCTCCTCGGTTTGGAAGTGGTCATCAATGGCGACCAAGCCCTCGGTACACTCTTGATCGATCGAGACCACGTTCGCGCCACCACCTGAGAAAATCGAAAGCGACTGAGCCGGATCCATCAGTCCTTTGACGTCGATCGTATCGTCTCCGTCGGCTGTCCGGAGACTCGTTTGCGGGACTGCCCAGGACTTCTCGACGGTAATCGTGTGATCGGAGTCGGACATCAAATCGACATTCAGTCTCTCGGCGGTTTCGTCGAGCCTGAGACTGGCACCGGCTTCATCGACGTTGAACTCGTCCAGATTCAACATCGCGGCGTGCGTTTCGACACTTCGGATGTTGGCGATATCCAATCCGTCGCCGCCGACGAAGTTCAGCTGCCGTCGCCCTGTCCCATCGAATCCGCTGCCCGGTGTGCTGAGCACGTTCAGCGTGTCGTCGCCGTCGCCCGTGAACACGCGAGTGAGCGAGTCTGGCAATCGCGCGAACGTGATTTGATCGTTGCCAACGGTTCCGATGACCGTTGTTGCGAAGGACTGCACCTGTCCGAGTAGTTCAAAGTCCGCGTGATCGACATTGGGAGAGCTGAGGATCACTGAACCCCGGTCAAACGTCTCGAGTGAAGCATCTTGCGGAAGCAGGATTCGACGGCCGCCAAGTGCGAGCGTGTCGCCGGCCGGGT
>JBCBLJ010001047.1:0-2341 GCA_038520195.1 Planctomycetota bacterium | reverse complement strand
GGCATCCCGGGACGTTTTGGTTGACGAGAATCCTATGAGTCCGCGGCTTGCCCCCAGCGGTGCGATCTGCCGATTAGTCGTTCGAGGTCCGCGAAGTACTCGGGGTAGGTTTTGGCGGTGCAAGAAGGATTGAGAATGGTGATGCCTTTGGCGGCGAGACCTGCAAGTGAGAGGCTCATCGCCATCCGGTGGTCATTGTAAGTCTCGAGAGTCGCGGGCTTGACGTTCGCTGGCGGATGAATCGTCATTCCATCTTCGTGCTCGTCAACGCTTGCGCCGAGCTTTCGCAGTTCGCAGGCGAGATCACCGATCCGATCGGTTTCCTTGAATCGGTTGTGGGCCACGCCGCGTACTCGTGTTGGACCTTCGGCAAAGAGCGCGACGACGGATAGCGTTTGCACGGTGTCGCTAATCGCGTTCATGTCGACATCGACCCCGCGCGAGGCACGACCTCGGATGGTCATCCCTTCGGTGCTCGACTCGAATTGACACCCCATTTCGGCGAGCACGCGGCAGAATACCACGTCGCCTTGCATCGCGTTTTCACTGAGTCCGAGCACGGTCACGTCACCGCCCGTGATTGCGGCGGCCGCCCAAAAGTAACTTGCCGCGGATGCGTCGGGTTCGATGGGGTACGTTTGGCCCGAATAGCCTTCCCCTGAGACCGTGACTTGCACTGACTGATCATCGTCATCGATGACCTCGACCTCCGCGCCGAATGAGCGCATGACATTCGCCGTCATGTCCACGTAGGGTCGTGAAACCATTTCGCCGACCACTTGGATTTCGATCGCAGGGTGGTGGGAATTGATCAATGCCCCTGGGGCCGCCATCATCAGGCCACTGAGATATTGGCTGCTTACGTTGCCCGCGACTCGAAGACTTGCGCCGGACCACCCTTCGGAGTCAATTTGAACGGGCGGACATCCACCGTCGGACTCGGTCGCGATCGATCCCGCTTGAATTTGGGCGATCGCATCGACGAGGTCGGCGATGGGGCGTGCGTGCATCCGGTCGACGCCTCGCAGCCGGTATCGGCCGCCGAGCGCGGAGAGCGCCGCGGTCAAAAATCGGACCGTCGTGCCGCTGTTGGCAACGAATAGTTCATGGCGAGTCTTTCGGTCCAGACGGTCTTCGGCGAGTCCTCCGACGGCGAGTGAGCGTCCGGCATCCGTCGCGACGACATCAATTCCGATCGCCGCGAGGCTTTCCATCATGACCTCGGTGTCTTCGCTGCGGAGCGCGCCATTAAGCTGTGACGTTCCTGACGCGAGCGCCGCGCAGATGAGCGCGCGGTTCGTCAGACTCTTGCTGCCGGGCGGACGAATGCGGCCTTGGACAGCGCCTCCGGGGACAACGGAAACGCATGTTCGTTCGTGACTCGGGGAGTTTTGGCTCATCGGTTGGTCCTGGACGTCGTTCGCGACATCGTTGCCGCGAACCGCGACCACGTCCAGTACTGGCGAACTAGGGATTCGCCACCATTTCGCCGCGACCGGGGACGACACAGGCGCCGATCACCATCGACGCGAGTGTCATCGTGTGGATCAGCCACGTCGAATCCATCAACGTGACGGTGCGGAGCGTGACCAGGCTGATGACGACTAGCGCGACCAAGAAACGACGTTGAGCCCGATGCAGTGGCTCGCCAATGTTGAGTTTGACGGCGAGCAACGCCCAGAGTCCGACCAGAGGAATCGCGACCATATCCACCACCATCGCGAGCAGCATTGCGTCGGCTAGTATTGTGTCCGGCATCCACCATTCCTTTTTGAGGCTTCCTCTCTCAAACCTGATTGGACTTTAGGGAAAGTGGCGTGCGGGGGCCAGAAAGAATTCACGCAGAATGCGCGTGAAACTGAGCGTGAAACAGGCGGTGTCCGTTCGCCTTACACAAGCGGGGTTTTGGGCCGTGCCGGAGTAGGCCTGGTTGCGGGAGCTTGATCGGTCGCTGCTTCCATGGGAATGCGTTCCGCGAGATCGGCGTCGAGAGAGAAGAGGACAAGCTCTGGGAGCGAGTGCGAACGGCGAACCTTGCGGGGTGCTCTTTTGTCCTGGTGGGGCATCCAATCCCGGAGTCACGCGATGCCTGAATACAACTACCTCTCGGAAGAGGTTTTCACGGTCACCGATTTTTTCACGCACGAAGAGTGCGATTCCCACATCGAATTCTCGGAGTCGATGGGATTCGATGACGCGCCGATCAATACAGCTTTGGGTCCGGTGATTCGAAAGGATGTGCGGAACAACACGCGAGTCATTCACGACGATCAACGCTCCGCGAAAGATCTTTGGTCCCGGATTCCAGACTACATCCCGCACAGGATCGCCGACTGGCACG
>JBCBLJ010000917.1:0-3137 GCA_038520195.1 Planctomycetota bacterium | reverse complement strand
CGGTCGATCATCGTCGACCTTCCGACGCTCACGACCCCGCTGGCCGGCCGCGTGCTGCAGGCCATTTGGTTGCGCTGTTTGCTGTTAGGTGCCGCTCGACAAACCCGCCGACGACAGATTCTGGCCGTGGCGGACGAATTTCAGTCTGGCGCCGCCATCGACACATGGCGCGAAGCCTTGGCCACCGGTCGGGATTATGGATTCGGCGTTGCACTCATATCGCAGGCCATCCCAAACCTGGCCGCTGCATTCAGTAGGGCGCAGGCGGACGCGCTTTTGGAGCTCTTCGGCACGCTGGTGTTTTGTCGAAACTCGTGTGTCCACACCAATAGATATGCATCCGAAAAGAGCGGGACATACCGAACCAATGACCAGCCCGGCGTGCCTGTGCCCGAACTGAGGCCGGAGGCCTTCAGTCGACTCGAAGGCCCGAGCAAATGGCGGGTCGATTGCGAAGCTGTTGTCGTTAAAGACGGCCGTGCGTCTCCCGTCGTGTTTCGACGTTCGCGACGGCCAGCCAAGCGATTCGGCTATCGAATGCGGCGTGCCAAATGGGCGCTCATAACGATGATGGCCGCTCTGTTCACCCCCCAAGGGCGGTCGGTGTTCGCTCAGACGACCGCCTTCATCACTTCACTCACGGAGGACCGCCGATCCCGCGATTTTAAAACGAAAGAACCAAAAACAACGAGCCCATCAAGGTCGAGTGACAGCGACCTTGGGGTGAAGGATTCTCAATGAGCAAAACGACGGAAATTGGAAAACTGGATGCCACACCGGAAGATATCGATGCGGCTTCCTGGCAAATCTGTGGCGAACCATTTCAAGAGCTGATGGCACGCGTTCGTGGTGATGACACCGGCCGAAAGTGGACACCCACAATCGATCCGTCATGGAGGCATGCCACGGCGGGATATGTGTTGCGTCAAGCCATTCAAGATGAAGGCGGTGAAGTCTATCCGGTGGATGCCAAACTTCTCGCAGACGGTGTCGTACCGAAACCAGAAGACCTCCATCGAAATATCGAAGGCTGGAGGGCCTGTTACGTCGAGAATCAGCGGCAAAGGGATCGAATCCACAAAGACTTCGAACGAAGAATCGCCGCAGAACATCAGCCGAGCCGGGGGTTCGGACGATGAGCTTGAATCAAGTGACCTTGATTGGACGCCTGGGTGCAGACCCAAAGGTGAGCTACACCCAAAGCGGGAAAGCGGTCGCCAACTTCAGTCTAGCGACCGAAGAGGCGTTCCTCGACGACGATGGGCAGCGCCGAACGCGGACCGAATGGCACCGCATCGTCGTCTGGGGGAAGACGGCGGAAAGCTGTGGTGAATACCTTCGCAAAGGTCGACAGGTCTGCGTGGTCGGTCGCTTGCAGACGCGTGAATGGAGCGATCGCGAAGGGCATAAGCGGTTTACGACCGAAGTTGTCGCCATGCGTGTCGAGTTCTTAGGAAGCAGCCCACAGAATTCGACGCCGACGACGAGCCAGGCAACGCATACAGCCAACGCTCAGCGGTACGACAACGGCGCGTCGCACCACCCCGGCGGGCAATCGACATCGTACGGTGTGTACGGCGAGCCACAGAGCTCAGCCTCTTATTCGCACTGAACCGAGAGCCACGAAGATCAAAGACGCGTCACGACGTCTTTGATGAAAGGAGATTACGGATGACACAGGCTCTATCGATGGATGTCTCTTCAATGGTGGGTACATGCAGCGAAGGTCATGTTCGCCCGCAAGCCTTTTGCCAAGGCTGTATTGATCGGGCGCGAGGAAGCACACGAACAGATCGCGCAAAACGTGCTCGGGAAGCCGCTCAAAGAGCGGAAGTCCGTGCCGCAAAGAAGGCGCGAGACCTAGCCCGTAAGCATGCCTACGCCGAGAAGATGTCTACGGCGTACCGCCAAGAAAAATGCGGCCATATCGAACACATTCAGTTTGGTTGCCGGCATTGCGCGGAGAGCGCTCGGCTTTACGAACGGATTATGGAGAGCAGCAGTCCACTACCGGCCGCGCCTCAAGCCCCATGAGACCGGCGGGCGGTATGTGACAGCGCCGCCCGCCTTCAGGAGAGATCACGATGAGTCCACGACCTTCGTACCTCGTCAGGAACACCATCGCGACAGGACAACACTATGACGGATGACAGAAATCGATACTGGAAAGAACTTCAGGCCGAAGGTAAACATTGGTCTTTGGGCGTCAACCGCAACGGTGTCCGGATGAGGACTGCCGAAGCGCTGTTTCAGGCCGACCGAGACTACTCTTTGGGGCAACGGGCGCCGGGTTTGGGCCGCGCCTCTGCGGAATCGATCGAAAACCAGATCGAGGCGGACTTTCAGCTCGCAGATAGCTACGGTTCTATCGATATTCGCGAACGCGCCTTGCGCGAAGCCCACCACGCGCTGAGCGGTGGTCAGCCTCGTTACGCGTACACGGACATGCTCCTCGAGCACGCCATCGCCTCATCGGATCATCGCGAAATTGCCGAACTGGGCTGTCTTCCCCAAATCCCTGAGCCTGATTTGTCGTCGATGAGCCGGGGACTTTACGACCGGCAAAAAGACTACAACGGGGTCGTTGCGCGCGCTGAGCGCACCTTGATGCGGCAGGGCGTTCATCGAAGCCAACGAGGTGGAGGTCGCGATCGATAAAGCAAGCGCGAACCTCGCTTGAACCAAAACCAACGAGACTGGCTTGAGGCGAGTGACAGCGCCTCAAGCCCCCAAAAGGAGAGACAACGATGAGTCCACGAGTATTGGACGTCTACGACTGGATGATGCGTGCGATTTGCGAGCGCATCACGCCCTACCGAGGAGACCGTTCACCGTACGAAAAAGACTACGTCGAGGTAGACCCTCGCGCCGTACTGGCCGCGCTCGAACGAGAACGCCCGATGATCACCGTTCACTGGTCGTGCATGTTCCCTTGCGGCGGTTACGGAACGATGGATGTGCCGTATGACGAATTAGACATTGATCAGGAGGACACCCGCGAAGACGAAATCGGCGAACTTCGCGTGTACGAAATCCCGGACAATCTCGGTTGCGACCAGTGCTTTCGTCGATTCAATGACGAGGGTCCGGGCGACGACTGTATCGACCAAGAGCGAACGCGCGCTGAGCTGTACGCG
>JBCBLJ010000444.1:0-6883 GCA_038520195.1 Planctomycetota bacterium | reverse complement strand
TCCGATCTCTTGGATGGCGTTGCGGTGAATTCACATAGCAGTACCGGACCTCACCAACGCTGGTCGACCGGAACCCTGTACGACACGATTACAACCGACAACCTGATCGAGGCCCGCAATCGGGGTAATTTTGGGTCGGGGCACGGCTGGGCTGGCGCGGGAATGGTCTTTTGGAATGCCCGTGCCGAACAATTCATCGCCCAAAACCCACCCACCGCACAGAACTGGGTCATTGGTTCGACCGGAACGCTGGTCAACGAAACTCGGTTCGGTCAGCAACCACCGGCGACCGTCGACGCACACGGGACTCCGATTGACTTTGGCGACCCGGCCAACCCCACGAGCAGTCTGTTCGTTGCACAGCACAATCAGCGCCTTTCCGAAGCGAACGAAAAACGCGAGTACGCGATCGGTGACTTTGATCACGGGTTCTATGACGGCCCTGCGACCGCAGACGCGATGGCGGTCGACGCCGGATGGTTGGCCGATGTCATCGCTCTGGGCTCTCCGTTGCCGATCGAAACCTCGGATCAAAACACCGATGGTCACTTGGTGCCCTTCAGCTTTCAGTATCAACTCGACGCGAACGAGATCGTTCGTTCCGCAACGATTTCGATTGGGCTGCGCGGCACCGGAGGCGACACGACTGATGACGACTACATCTGGTTGGATGATTTGGGGGTGTCCCGATCGCTGTCATCCCTCGGTCTGACGGACACGCTTCTGGTCGACGAGACGACCGTCTTGACACTTGAGTTAACCGGAGTGGACCGAGCGTTGGTGCAAGACGGATTGCTGAACGTCTTGGTCGGCGGCAACGTCGCCGTTGACTGGGCCGTCGCTGATCTTGGCGTCGAGCGTCTGTCGGAATTTGATCTCGGCGACGCGCCCGCGCCGTATCCCACACTGTTGACGGACGATGGTGCACGTCATGGCGCTGGCGGCCCAAGACTCGGTGCGACGGCGACCCAGGAGTCCGATGCCAACCCGACCGCCATGTCCGATGGCGACATAGACGACGGTGTGATGTTCGGCGACATCACGATCGGCAATCCGCTGGCCGGAGTGAACATCGATCTGCAAAACGCCGCGGAGGCAAAAGTCGACGCGTGGATCGACTTCGACGGAGACGGAGTCTGGCAGGCCGACGAACGGATACTCGACGGGGCGACCGTCCTGGAAGGGCTGCAAACACTGAACTATTCGTTGCCGGCAGACGCATCGCTGGGCGAGACGTTCGCGCGAGTGCGAGTCAGTTCGGTCGGCGGACTACTCGCGACCGGATTGCATTTCGAAGGCGAAGTTGAAGACTACCTGGTGACGGTTGGCGAGCTCGTCGACGTCGAGAATGTCGTCATCAATCAAGGTGAGCAACAGCGGTCGTCGGTCAGCGAAGTCGTTGTCGCGTTTGATTCCGAGATCGATGTGCCGCCAACCGCTTTCTCCGTCGTCGATCGAGCGACCATGCAATCGATCGGACTCGATATCACCACTGCCATCGTGGACCAGAAGACGGTCGCAACGCTAACATTCCAAGCGGGCGACGGCGTCGAGACCCGGGACAACGGTTTGAATTCGTTGGTCGACGGAAACTACGAGCTTCGCCTCGACGCCACTCAAATCGTTGGAGCGAATCGACTTGCCGAGAGTTTCGTTTTCGGGGACCAGGAGGCCGACGCCTTTTTCCGTTACTTCGGCGATAGCGACGGTGACCGCGACTCCGACGGCCAAGACTATGGCCGATTCGGACTGGCGTTCCTTACGTCGACCGGCGACCCCAATTACGACTCCGGCCTGGACTTCGATGGAGACGGAGATATCGACGGCCAAGACTTTGGCCGCTTCGGCTCACGATTCCTAGGCAATCTCCCGTTCAGCTGAGTACCGGGAAATCGGTGATCTGCGGCATGAAACGCGGAGCTTCCAAAACAGGGGCCGCTAACAGGTCCCTGCTACGAACCGGCGATGTGGGATTCACTCGCATCGGTCAGTTCCTTGACTGCGGCGTCGAAGAAACCACGGGCGTATTCCAACGACTTCTCGACTTCGTCGACATAGCCATCGGCTGAAGCCGACCACGCACGATTCATGTAACGTTCGCCGCTAGCGAACTCGGTCATGACGGCGGCGAAAACCGCCGTACCAAACCGATTGACCAGCACTTGGCGTCCATCGGCAAATTCAGCACAAGGCGGAACACACTGTTCGTCAATGTAGGTCAAGACGTCTTCACATGTCATTTTGTCAAGCTTCTCGCACAGGCCTGACATCTTCTCGGCGACACGCCCCAGACTGTCACGGACCGTTTCAAAGTCGCTTTCCGAATCCGCGGAAGCCGCCGACTTTGAAGCTCGATCTTTGCGAATGAGAACGACACCGACGATGCCAATGACGGCTCCGGCAGCGTACATGCCCCAGGGGATGGTGCTCCACTTGTCGTCTTCCTTCTCCAATTGAAAGACGCATGCCAGGGACCCGCCGAGGAATCCGATCCAAAGAAGTATTTGACCTAGAATCGCCATCATCCGCCTGCAAAGAAGATTTGATAAACCGCGTTGCCAACATTCACCAGGGCTTCCCCGACGATCAAGCCCGCCGCGATCGGCACGCCCACTTCGTAGCCAAACCGTTTGCCTGCCGTGGCGTCACTGATGACGCGAAGAACGTTACCGAGCGTGTACGTCAGGACGATTGAGAAAGGCATGTAGAATCCCAGCCCGACCAAGACTCCGATCCCGCCGAGCCCACTGATGGCGAGTAGCAAGCCCATTCCGGCGCCCGCCGTGTACCGGTAAGCCGGAACGTCGCCAGTCACGATGCCTTCGATCGTTGTCGCAAGCGCCTTGGCTTGAGGTGCCGGTAATGAATCCGATCCCAGCCCAACGCCTCCGCCCTCGATGTCGGCTCGGTGAAGCAGCAGCATCAGCCAGACAACCAAAATGGGGCCAATCCAAGTGCCAATGAACTGAGCAATCTGCTGTCGCCTCGGAACACCGCCGACGAGATAGCCCGACTTCAGATCCAGCATGATGTCGCTGGCTTGCGAGATGGCCAGACAAACGGCGGCGCCAACCATCATTGATACTTTGATCGTTGTGACCGTGTCCGTCCCATCCTTGATGGCGAAGATCAACAGTGTAACGGCGATGAGAGTCATGCCGGAGAGCGGTGACCAGTTCGTCCTCCCAATACACTCGGCAACGATCACGCCCGCCACCCAGATCCAGCAAACACCGAGCACCGTCATGCCAACGGCTCGAGTCACCGAGAGTTGTCCGTTGGCGGCGCTCCAGGCAATCCAAAGCATCAATAAACTGCCGATACCGATCATCAAGTAGAGCAACCAGATCGGCAACTCGTCCTTCTTCGCGACCTCGCCGCCGGACCGATCCGAAGCACCCCGCAGTGAACCGAGAGCGCTCAGGATCATGGGGAGCGCGGCTGCGATTCCGCCGAGCGCCGCTCCGATCAGCATGCCGATCCCTGTGGGGCGGTAAAGTGTTCCCCGCATTTTCTCCGGTTCGATCGTCAGCGCCGCGACTTCCGGGGCGGCGAATTGCGAAAGCAACGGTGAGAGAACGAAGTAGCAAAAGAATCCGCCGGCACCGAACCAGAATCCGCCTTTTCCCGAGAGGTAGCCCACGCCGACCGTCATGATCGAAATGTAGAAGACAATATTCAGCATCGGCGGGAGCCCAAACTCCTTGCCCGCGGCCCAGTCGTGATCATCGCCCATAAACTGCAAGACGCAGAGCTGGCAAAAGGCGGCGATTGCGACGCCACCAAGTAACAAGACCGCCTTGCGAACGCCCGCGCCTGGACTCTTGAGGATCGTCGCGACCGCGATGCCGCCGGGGTAAGCGAGTCGATCGAAGTCAATCATCTGCTTCCGCAAGGGAATGACGAAGCAGAGCCCGACGATACACCCGGTGATGGCCGCAAGAATCAGAAGCGGTTGGTTGATGTCGGCGAGTTCCGCGAATCGCTCCTGCTGGGAGAGAATCAACAGCGCCGGCACGCTAAACATGATGCCGCTGGACGCACCATTGACCGCCGAAGCGATCGTTTGATTGATGTTGTTCTCAACGATGCTCGTTCGGCGCAAGACGCCACGCAAAATCCCCCAACCGAGGATCGCCGCGAGCTCCGATCCCTCGATGGAAAAGCCAAGCATTAGCGAGGCGTAGGCGACCGAAATGGTGAGCACCACTCCGATGGCCCAACCGACAAGGATGGCGACCCAAGTGAACTCGGGATAATCGCCATGCAGGTGTTTGATGTTTGGGCCAGCTCGCATTGATTCTGCCTTCGGTCACCGCCTTGAACGTGAGGCCGTCAGTATAGCGAGTGGCTGAGGAACGATCACCGCCGGCATACCGCGCCGGTACGTCAGCGCGGGCGACAACACGTCGTCTCGTCAAGCAGAGTCAGTTCGCTGAGTCAGCCCGCAACATCACTTCAGGTATCGGTATCCGTCTCGTCCGGTTCCGTAGCCTCACGCTTGATGCCATATCGTTTCGTTGAAACGCGTCGCCATGTCGGTCCCTCGGTTTCTCGCTCGTCATCTACATCTGTGTTGGATTTCTTTCTCTTTGTCACGAGAATACCGCGGCCACGTTGAGTCAGCAGCGACCACGCGAAGGCTATCCAAGCGAGGAATTTCCAAAAGAGAATCATTCTGTTGTCTCGGTAGTGCCCCGATCGAGCGGGGCGATGATCATCGGTGAACGACACTCTCGTTGCTTTGCGTCACTCCGCCGAGAGCCCGAACGCAAGTCCCTTTTTACTGCAGGCGGCCGGGCATTCGCGGCAAGTGTTCGCCATTTTTCGATTCAGGCAGTGTCCACTGGAGCACGCCTGCGTCTTTGCGACCCCCGAAACTCCGACGACACTTGCGATGAATGGATCATCGCCGCCGCGGCCCAAACCGCCCAACGAACGGTCTCGACGGCGCGACGTCGACCAGCGATGCTATCTGGTGATTGGGTGACAAGGAAAGCGGATTCCCTCCATTGATGGCCCGTCGATCGACTTGTAGCGTGCGTTCCACTTGGTCAGCCCCGTGAGTCGAACACCGTCTGCATCGAGTCACGAACGTTAGACGATGGCAGCTTCTTCTTCAGCGGTAAGGACGATTTGATGCAGCAACGGTCCGATCGCGGTTGGCCCTTGCCCAAAGAACCTTGGGTGATGCGGATGAGTTGGTCGGAGCTACTTTTCGCTCATTGGGCACTCGAACCCGACATCGTCGCGCGTCTGCTTCCCGCCGGCGTTGAACTGGATACCAGGGATGGTCGGGCGTGGGTGGGCGTCGTTCCCTTTCTGATGTCGAACGTTGCACCGCGTCTGTGCCCGCCGATTCCCGGACTCGGTCGCTTTCTGGAGTTGAACGTCCGCACGTATGTCACCGTTGGCGGAAAGCCGGGTGTTTGGTTCTTTTCACTCGATGCGGCGAGTCGCGTTGCCGTTCGCGTGGCACGTACGACGTTCAATCTGCCGTACATGGACGCAAAGATGTCGATGGAGCGATTTCCCGACGACCGAGTCCTGTACAAGAGCGGGCGCACTCACCGTGGCGAGCCGTCGGCGGATTACACAGCGGGATACTCGGCCGCGGGCGATTTTCGCGAAGCCCAACCGGGTTCCTTGGAGCACTGGCTGACGGCACGCTATTGTCTTTATAGTACGGACCGTCGTGGACGCATTTTTCGCGGCGAGATCGATCATCCTCCGTGGTTGCTCGCGGACGCCAATTACGAGGAACGTCTCAACACGATGGGTGATGGATTTGGTTTTTCGTTCGATGGCGAACCGCACCTGCTGCTGGCGAAGCCCGTTGATGTCCGTGCGTGGCTCGTCAAGCGGTGCTCCGATGGATAACCGCTTCCCAACGGTGGCGGTCTTTGTCACCGCCGCCACGTGGGCTGGATTTGCGCTCTGGCTGGGATTCAATCCCGGTGCATTGCTTCCCGCGTTTGGCATCAGCGATTCAACGCCGCAGATGCACACGGAGGTACGGGCTTTCTACGGAGGCGTCGAACTTGCGATTGCGGTCAGCATGCTCATTCTGTGGCGATCTAACAACGTGTTCGCCGCCTTGCTTATCGGCGGGCTGCCACTCGCCGGCGCAGCACTCGGTCGTCTCGCCGGATTGATGCTGGACGGGTTTTCCGAGTTGCATTTGGGTTTCGCGGCATTGGAGTTGACCGGTGCTGCGTTCTGTTTCGCGGGTACCGTCTCGAAGTCTCGAGCGAACACCACGAGGGCCTAAAGAGTCTTTTGGCGTTCGATCGTGAGAAGCAACCGCGAACAGTTCAGTCATCAAGTTCGGCGAGCGTTGCAAGAATGCGTTGCTGCACGGATTGAAGTCGCCAGTTGTCGATTCTTGGCTTACCTCCTAATCCGTTGAGGACCTGTTGGCATCGAAGTAGATAGCGCCGGAGTGTCGGCTGTTGCAAAAGGGTGGGGCCGGCCTTTAGCGAGGTACGGGCGTCATCTGCGATCAACCTCGCGGTTTCGATCGCGATTTCGGGGCGTCCCGCCAGAACCGATGCCTCCAATCGCAACAGAAGGATGCGATTCAGTCGCGTGTAGGGAAGCACTTGATTGAGCAATTCGAGGGCTTCGCGACCACGCTGCTTTCTCTTGCTCGAGGTCGGGTCGACGATTCGCCACTGGACTCTTGCAAGCTGTGCCTCCACGAAGGCGACGTCATCCGATTCGATCGCCGCCAATGACGCGTCAAGACTTGCCATCGACGGAAAGTCCTGGGCATCGAGCGCCGCGTGCGCCGCGAGAACTCGTCGGTGCGACTCGCGAAGGTTTTCAATCGATCCGTGTTGGGACCAGAACGTATCTGGATCAAATTCACCAAGCGCTCGCG
>JBCBLJ010000660.1:0-4890 GCA_038520195.1 Planctomycetota bacterium | reverse complement strand
GAATCGACGTCCAGCAACCACGTACATCGAATTCGCTATGGTAGCGCGACCTGAACGGCGGACGTCGAGGAACTTAGTCCGAACCTGATACAGCGTTCGCCGACGACAACGGACGGCCGCCAAGCCGCTTCAACCGCAGCGTCAACCAATCCTGATCGCCACTCCAATTCGCGGACGCGGCGAAGTCACGCAGCCGTTCATACCGCTGCGCCACATCGAACTCTGCCGCATGATGCAGTTTGCGGAGGCAAACCGGGCAGAGATGCAGCGGGTGCGAATCGAACTCCTGCAAATTGTTCGCGCCATTCATGAGACAGTGAAAGTGGATGCAATGTCGAATTCCAAACATGTGGCCGGTCTCATGCGCAAGCACCGCACAGCTCCGCCACAGCATCTGCCGCTTCGTCGACTCCGTGGTTTCCTCGCCCCAAAACTCAGGCGCGTAGCGGGCAAAGCTATACACACCCACTCGATCAGAAAGCGTCGCCTGACCGAAGACATAGTTCCATTTCGGATCGGGATACAAATCCGTCATCGTCACCGCCAGTAGACAGTACGCATCTTGCGGGACGCGCGGCTTGAGCCAATTTAGGAGGTCCGTCGTCAACATCTGTTCGACGCCCCCGTTGTCCCGACGCGTCACCGGTAACCCGTCTTCATCCACGGGCTCGAGAGTCTTCACCGGCATCATGAAGAAGCTTCCGGCGAAGCGCGCCACCTGCTCAAGATCCGGACTCGACCGCGCGTCGAACTCACCGACCGGCAACAGGTACAAAGTCGACCGACGCGTGTCGGGACGATTCGGCCGCGATCTTACGTACTGGGTGAATGTCTGACCCGCCTCATGGTGTTGAGCGAGCCAATCCGACGGCTTCGGCTTGGGGATCGGATCAAAAAGCGGATCTTCAGAATTAAACGCCCGCTTGAGCACACCCGGCAAACGCCCCGTCTTGCCAACGGCTTCCGCTCGATCTGCGGCACTCACCGACTGAAAGTCAAACACACGCATCGCGAGCGTGACCAAACAGGCGACTCCCAAACCGCAAAACAGCAAGAAGCGAAATCGACCCACCTGAAGGACTCCGGGCAATTCGGCGCGAGCGGAGACGTCGTACACCGTGACGCCCCCGCAAAAGCAGCCTACGCCGTGGATTCGCCGACGTCAAAAAAGTGGACGAAGACGGGCCGCCTAAATCGCGCCCCGCGGAGTACTACCCGTTGAATTGCTCACTCGCCAAGAGCGAATCGCGCATGAAAAAGCCCGGCGGCGCAACCCACCGGGCCTTTTTGTGTCCGTTCGCTGGTCGAGCTTACGCGGGGACTGCGGCGCTCTTGACGGTCGCGATGATCGCGCTTGCAACCATGTAAGGATCGGCGTTGGATGCCGGACGACGGTCTTCCAACCAGCCTTTCCAGCCGTTCTCGACGGTGCCGATGGGAATTCGGATCGAAGCACCGCGGTCCGAGACCCCGTAGCTGAACTTGTCGATCGACTGAGTCTCGTGCAACCCGGTCAGACGCTGATCGTTATCGGCGCCGTAGACGTCGATGTGCTCCTTGATCCGCGGCTCAAACGCTTGGCAGATCGCCTCATAGGTCGCTTGGCTTCCGCAAGTCCGCAGCGTGTTGTTGGAGAAGTTGGCGTGCATTCCGCTACCGTTCCAGTCACCCTTGACCGGCTTGCAGTGGTAGTTGATCGCGACGCCGTGGCTTTCACCGACACGGTCGAGGATGTAGCGAGCCAACCAAACTTGGTCGCCAGCGTCCTTCGCACCCTTGGCGAAGACCTGGAACTCCCACTGGCCCATCATCACTTCGGCGTTGATGCCTTCGACGTTTAGGCCGGCTTGAAGGCAAAGCTCAAGGTGCTCCTCGATGACCTCGCGTCCGACAGCGTTTCCGGTGCCGACGCTGCAGTAGTAAGGACCTTGAGGACCGGGATAGCCTTCGGCGGGGAAGCCGAGCGGTCGATCGCTGGCGGGGTCCCAGAGCGTGTACTCTTGCTCGAAACCGAACCAAAAATCGTTATCATCGTCATCGATGGTGGCGCGGCCGTTGGTGCGGTGAGGCGTACCGTCGGCGCTGAGCACTTCACACATCACTAGAAAACCGGTGCCGATTCGGCCCGGATCCGGGATTACCTTCACGGGCTTGAGGAGACAATCCGAGGATCCGCCGGGAGCTTGTTCGGTGGATGAGCCGTCGAAAGACCACATTGGAGCGTCTTCGACGTTGCCACTGAAATCATCGACGATCTTCGTCTTGCTACGTAAACTTTGCGTCGGTTGATAACCATCCAACCAGATGTATTCCAACTTGCACTTGGTGGTCATTGATGAGATTCCCCCTGGGTGAATCAACGAGTGGACCTTGAAGAGCACGCATCGTCTTTGTGCACCGCGCGTCTTCGAAAAAAACAGTGTCTACCTAACGCAGTCGAGTTTCGTCGAAGGGACTGATCTGTCTCCTTGAGTGACCCGACAAGCCCAGCAGCAAGCATCAAACCGACCGCCTCTGAGCAATACCGATCTCGGCCGTGCGGCCAAGATGCCGAGAACCTTGCTCCATTGGTTGTTCTGCGGCGCCCCGTTGGCACCGGCCTCGGGGACTACGATAACTCGCATCTTCTACCAAGAATTCGGTCGCCCGTCACGGGGCCGACGCCTGCCGGGCAACGTCGCGGGCACTCAAAGATTCGCCGATCGCCACAGTCGTTGTGCGTCGGGGGACCGAACGCCCCGCGCTCGGAGCGACACCGGATCGGGCCTTCTCGACCCAAGGCGGGGTTGACCGCCGAAGACCGCGAACAGCGGCGTCTGAGTTTGCGATCGCACTCACGGCCCGACTACCGTCCTCCGAAACGGGACGCTCTAATATCGGGCGGAGACTACTTGGAAATCCACCGACACGAGCGACCACCCCGATGTCACAAGCACCCAACAATCCGTTTGAAGAATCGCACCCACCCCAGGCTCGGTCGGGCGGCGGCAACACTTGGCTTTGGGTACTTGGAATCGTCGGCGGCCTGATGCTGCTGGGCATGGTCGTGTGTTGTGGTGTGGGTTACTACATGTTCAACGCGGCCACCGACTTGGTCGCCAACGAAATCTCGTCGGAGTTCGCCGACGATCCGATGGTCGTCGAACACATCGGCGACATCACCAGCAGCAAGTCCGACCTGAGCAGTACCATCTCCGCGTCGCAGAACGAAGAGAATGTCGCGGTGCTCGTGATCAACTTGGAAGGCAGCAAAGGAAACGGACAGATCCGCCATCGCACCGACAACAAGTCCGGCGTCGTCTCGGCAACGCTGGTCACCGAAGATGGAACCGAGTATCCACTTTCGATGGATGATGCAGAGGAAGAACTGGAAGGTCTCGACTTGAGTGAGCTCGGCATCGAAGATTCCCTCGACGCCGAGGGTGTGTCCCCTGCCGAGTCATCCGAGACACCATCGGCCCCGGAACTCCAGCAGTAGTTGGCGTCGGTTGAGCGACGTGGCCTTACCGCGCCGGGCCAGATTTCGCCCCGCCTCTGCGCGGCTTGAGCCTACAATGGAATCCCCTTTGTTGGCACCGCTCCAGTCGTGAGAACTCCTCCATGCACCGACTCCTCGCCAAACTCGGCCCGTTCGTCGCGGTTTTTCTCGCGTTTGCAACGTTGGCGTCCCCCGCGATGGCGCAGGACGACGAAGAAGCGGACGTCCAAGCTGCGCCGCCTCGTTCGGCGGTAATCATCCCGCTTCACGAAGACATCAATCTGCTCAGCGGCGAGATACTCAAACGCAAATTCGCCGAAGCGGTCGACTCTGATGTCGATGTGATCATCTTGGACATCCATAGCCCCGGCGGGCTCGTCGTCGTCACGCTAGAACTGATGGACATGATCCTCGACGCTAAACACGTCGAAACCGTCGCGTTCATTCAGAAAGACGCGATCAGCGGTGCGGCGTTGGTGTCTCTCGCTTGCGACAAGATCATCATGCTGCCGGGGGCTCGGATCGGCGACGCGGGCGAAATTGTCCTCGGTGCCGACGGGGCATTCCGTTACACCGAAGCGAAGAGCCGAAGTGTGCTCGCGCAGAAGGTCCGCGATACGGCGCAGGCAACCGGGCGTCCACTCGCATTGGCGGAGAAGATGACCGACAAGGACATGGTCGTGTTTCGAGCGGTTCATAAGACCGATGGGACGGTCCGCTACTTCAGCGACAAAGAATGGGATTCGATGGAGGGCACCGACGAATGGGAGAAAGGAAAGCCGATTCGTGAAGCCGGCAAGGAGATGTTCTTCACATGCAACGGCGAACGAGCAAAGGAACTCGGTATGGCCGACGACACGGTCGCCAACGAGGAAGAACTCGCGGAGCTGCTCAATGTCCGCACGCCGATTCGCGTCCTCGAGCGAACCGGTACCGATACCGCAATTCTGATTCTCAACTCAGGCTTTGTGACATTCCTGCTATTGGTCATCGGCATGGTGGCTCTCGTCATCGAACTCGGGGCGCCCGGAATGGGCCTGGGCGGTCTGGTCTCTATCATTTGTTTTGGGCTGTTCTTTTGGAGCCGGTTCCTGGGCGGGACCGCTGGCTGGCTCGAAGTGACGCTGTTCCTCCTGGGCATCGTGTTCATCGGTCTTGAGCTGTTTGTGATTCCCGGTTTCGGTTTCGCCGGCGTCGGTGGGATCGGAATGGTACTGCTTTCGTTGGTAATGGCGTCGCGCCGTTTTTTGGTCCCGCAAAACATGGATGAGCTCGCCGGCCTCGGCGGAGACGTGCTGACCGTGACCGGTGCATTCGTCGCCTTCATCCTGGCCATGATTTTCATGGCCAAATACATCGGGGATGTCCCCGGCCTGGGCCGTCTGACACTGAAGCCGCAGTTGGCGATGGCG
>JBCBLJ010000307.1:0-8825 GCA_038520195.1 Planctomycetota bacterium | reverse complement strand
GGGGTTCTCGCGAACGACTTCGACTTCGACTCGGCCTGCAATTGAGCGATCGTGGGACTGACGGTCGGGTCATAGGAAAAACTTCCGTCGGCATTGACGATCACCCGCGCGCCATATTGGCTGAAACCATCGAAGGAGGCTTCCAAAATAGTTCCGTTGCTGGCCGAGTCGAAGTCGAAGTCGTTCGCGAGAACCCCGTCTGACGCGGGGACTTCGATTCGCTGAGTCGCGACCGTCCAGAAGCCACGTTCGATGCCGTCGGTGCCAGCGACCGGCGCGTCATCGACCCCGATGACTTCAATTCTTGCGGTCGCAATCGACTCTGCGCCGCGATCATCGATCACGACGTATGTGAACGTATCGATGGCGACTTCACCATCCGCGAGTTCCGCGAACGCACCGGCTGGGTCGTAGTCGAACGTGCCGTCCGGCCTGAGTGTGACCTGGGCGCCGCCTGTGCTGAGCACGTCCGTCCGACTCGGATCGATGGTCAACGGCCCCGCCGAATCGACGTCGAAGTCATTCGAAAGGAGACCATTCACCAGGGTTGTGGTCAGTAGACCGTCGGCCGAAAGTCCAAAGTACTCGTTGTCACCGGCGGTCGGCGCATCATTGACGCCGGTCACATTGAGTGTCACGACGGCGGTGGCCGAGGGATCGATTCCGTCAGTGACGCGGAACTCGAACGAATCATCAATCGTTTCGCCTGGCGCGAGAGCTTGAACGACCGTCGCGCCAGCTGCGTCGTAAAGGAAACTTCCGTCGGCAGCCAAGGTGACGCTCGCGCCGCGAACGCTGAGCACCGTCTCTTGCACCAAAGACAACGGGCCGTCGGTGGGCAACGCGTCGGCGTCGACGGCGCCTTCGAGCAACGACGTGAAGGCCGCATCGATGTCGCCATCTTCCGTGACGGTGATTGTCGAGGGAGATGCCGTGGGCACGAGATTGAATGAGCTCTGCACCCAAATCTGTGCGATGCCGACATCCGAAAGTCCGTCGGGGTCTTCGATCGTGTACGTGATCTCGTCGAGCAAACTCGCACCGGCGGGCAGCGCGTCGAATGCGGCGACGCCGGTGGGATCGTAAACAAAGTTGCCATCGATGATCGACACCAACGCGCCGTTGGAACTGGTGCCATTGATCGTCGTCACGGAGAGCCGGTCATTGACGTCTGGGTCGGTGTCGTTGGACGTGAGATCGATTTCGTTGATGACGACCGGCACGCCCGCCCGCGTGTAGAGCGAAACGGCGGATGACGATGGGACGTCTTCGACGGCGGTCGGTGATTGGTTCTCACCGAAAATCGTGACATAGACGGTCGCTGTCGAAAGTTGCCCGCCTGACGAACGAAGTGAATAGCGGAACGAGTCAACAATCGTCTCAGTTGACCCGACACCGACGTAGCGACCACCTGGCGTGAGCGTGAAGCTTCCGTCGGCTGCGACACTGACCGCTGCGCCCCAAACGGTCATCGCATCGAAGGTCTCGACATCGGAAACGCCAGACGCGTCGTTCGCCCGCAGACCTGTTGACGTGTCGACCGAAAGCGTTGCCGAAGCCGAAGACCCATAGTAATCCGTGACCGCGACCAACCCCGTTTCCGAGGGAACTCGCAGGGCGACGTCGACGGATCGCGATTCCATCAACGACAAATCCGTCATGACGGTCGACGCCAAGCCGGGTGTGGGGGCCGTCGCGGCAGTGAACGCGAATGTCAGATCATTCAGTCCGCTCAAGCCATCCGTGAGAGGATCGTTCGCGGTGAACACGATCGCGTCGTCACCAGCGGTATAAGCCACCGCCCACATTGCGGGCGCGATGATGTCTGTCGCGGTGACGTCTACCGGCAGCGGAACCGTGACTTCGTCGAGTCGCTGTGCGAGGTTACCGGCACCCGTCGCCGTGATCACGTAGCGGTAATCGTTGCCGATCGGAGTCACCGACGTTTGCAGTGCCGCTTCGGATGCGGCATCTCGATTCCAAGTCACCTCGGTCGGAACACTCTGTCGTCCTGCAGTGTCGGTCGCGGAAAAATAGATCGAGTGTTCGCCGTCGACGAACGGCGCACCTTGAATCGCTTCCAGGTCCGACGCGCTGAGCGAGAACTGCCCTCCCGACAAGAACGGCGTGAGGTCGACGACACGGTCGGTAAACGTCGGGTCAAAGCTCACCAGTGCTGTCGCGATTGCGTTTTCACTGCGGAGTTCGCCCTCGATCATCGGTGCCGTGAGGGCGCCGTTTTCGGTCACGGCCAAATCAAACGTCGGAGGCAATAACTCACCGCGAGTGAACACGAACGTTTGTTCGACAAGATTTCCGGCTTCGTCTTCGGCTGTCACTTCGAAGACGTTTTCACCGACCTGCAAGTCGGCGACAAAGAAGAAGAATCCCGAAGCGTCAACGATCGGTGTTTCGGATTGACCGGTCATCGTGATGCGAACGCCCGGGTCGGCCGTGCCGAGCAGATTAACTTGAGCGTCGGTGGTGTGATTCGGGTCAACGTTACTCTGGTGGAAGCCGAGCATCTCGAGCGTCACGGGCGTGGGGCTCGTCTCATCGATGGTAAGCACCAAGGAATCCGAAGGTCCCGACAGGTTGCCAGCGGCGTCTTCGATCGTTGCCGTAACGTCGTACGTTCCTGACGCCAGCGTTGGCAACGTGTATTGGGCGACGCCGGTGGACAGAACCTCGCCGACGAAGTCTCCGTCGACGAAGAACTTGACGAGTGCGGAACGCTCGGCGTACAGCCGAATCGTCGGTTCCGTGTCGGCGGTCAGATTGTCGAAGCCGTCATGACCGAGGTCGCTTGAAGTGACCAAATCGGGCGGCGATTGCAGTGGCGGCCCGGTTCGATCGAGGTCAAATTGGAATTCGGTGAAGCCTTCGTTTCCAAAACTGTCTGTGGCCATCAGAGCCAAGACATGACGACCGTCGGGCAACGTCGTCCCGATGATGCCCTCCAGTGCGGCGAGGTCGAGCGTCAACAGGTCTTCATTGAGTGCGGACGTGATGTCGACCGCGGGCAGACCGTCGATCGATCCGAGCAACTGAGTGATCTCGGAATCATCGGTGATGAGCCCGGTGATCGAGGGGTCCATCGTTCGGGTGTCGCTGTCGCTTCGACCGGTGTCGTTGGCAAGGCGGATTTCGAATTCAGGTGCGGCTTGATCCACAAAGATGACTTCGATGTCGGTCGTCGCCGTGTTTCCCGCTTCGTCCGTCGCACGAACGGTGAACGAGTTGCTTCCCGGCTCAAGCGGGATGTTCTCCAAGACATAGCGTCCGAGTCCGTCCGCCTGCGTGAAATTCGGCAGCCCAACGAGTTGGATGGCCGAACCCGCTTCCACCGTTCCCACGAGCGTCACCGGCGCGGTCGTGGTGTGGTTATTGCTGCCTAGATCGAGTCGCCGCTGGGCCGCAAGGATCTCTACCGTGGGCGCGATGAATTCGTTGTCGAACGTGATAAAACGAGGGGCGGTAAAGAAGCTCACGTTGCCGGCGGCATCAACGGACTGCGCAACATACCGGTGACGGCCCGGAAGGCTTGTGACGGAAAGAACTACATCGCCGCCGCCCGCCTGGCGATCCACTTCTTCGCCATCAGAGAAGAGGATCACTTCGGCATCGGTCGCGTCGACGCTTGTATTGAAAATCAGCGGCGACTCGTTCGTGAATCCATCACCGATCGTGCCCGAATCGCTGGCCGGATCGAGTCCCAGCGGAGCAGGCGTGTCGGGCCGCGTCGTATCGAGTTCGAACGTCAGCTCGACGACATCTGAAACGTGGCCGACAACATCGGTGGCAAGAAGACGAACGGTGACGTCGCCGTCTTCGAGGCGAGCATCCTTCACCGCTTCTAAGACGGAGCGGTCGAGCGTGAACATGTTGTCGACGAGCGAACCGAGGGAATTCACGAACGCACTGCCGTCGACACTGACTTGGAAGCTAGCGATACGACTGGCGTCGTTGACCATGCCGGTGACGGTCGCATCCTTCGTCAACAAGTCGCTGTCGCTCGAACCGGTGTCGTTGGCGAGGCTGAGCGAGAGTTCTGGCGCGGACAGGTCGGGGGCTTCAAATCGAAGCACCGCCGTGGTGTCGATCGTGTTCCCGGCGACGTCTTCTGCGAGGACGCGGAATCGATTGAGCCCGTTGGCGAGTCGAACATCGGAGAACGTGTAGCTACCGTCCGCGGCGGCTGTCGTTTCCGCGATGACGGTGTTGGAATCCAGCCCGCGAATCAATGACACCCGCGTTCCCGGATCGCTCGCGCCCGAAACCGAACCGGCATCCGAATCGACGACGGTTGGCTCCAGGATCTCGGCGGTGACCCCGCTGGGCGGCGTCACATCGATTTGGATGGTGAGCGGACTGCTGACCGCGCTGACGTTGCCAGCAAGGTCCGTGACCCGAGTCGAGATCGATCGCGTTCCTTCACCGACACCATTGAGCGTGACTTCGTTTTCGCCGGCGGGTAACAAGAAAGACTCGGCGACAACACCATCGACCAAGATTTCGACCGTCGAGTCTTCGGCGATTTCAAATCCAAGGTCGATCTTGGTGGCGGAGGTGATGTTGTCGACGTTGCTATGTCCGAGATCGCTTTCGGGTGAAAGATCGGGTGCGGAGGGTCCGTCGGGGGCCGTGCGGTCAAGCGTGAAGCGGACCGTCTGTGGAACGGAAGCGTTGTCGTAAATGTCCACCGCCGTGAACGTGTACGTCACCGCTCCGTCGTCGAGTGTCGCGCCGATGGCGGCTTCGATGTCGGCTGTCGTGAGCGAGTACGTGACGCCGGAGAGGGCACTGACCAGGTCGACGGTTTCCGATTCATAGACCGTCGACGTTTCGGCGGAAGTGTTGGTCACGGCGAGTAGCAGACGGGCCACGCCGGAAGCTTCATCGATCGCGCCGTTCACGTCGCCTGTAAAAGTAACGCCATCGTTGAAGTACTTGCCCGTGTCATTGGTAAGCGTCGCGGCGAGCACTGGCGGGACGGATTCGAGTCGTGGCCGAAACAGATTGATACTTCGCTCGCGTGTGTTTCCAAGCTCATCGGCGGAAGCAACAATCAATCGATTTGGCCCGAAGTCAATCGGCACACCCGTTAGAAGGAAGTCACCGCTGGCATCCGCTGTCGTGCTGATCGCGGCGCCGACGACGGAAACGAGTGCGTTGGGTTCGGTGCGTCCAACCAAGTTGACCAGCGCGTCTTCGGTCGTCTGGTCACCGAGTGCTCCTGAGTCCGTCGCCGGATCGAGTGTGATCGACTCAATCAAAGGGGCGGTCGTGTCGATCGTGATTCGCAGTTCACCGCTCGGATCGCTCTGATTACCGACGGGGTCCTCCGACGTCGCGGTGAAAACGTACGTTCCGTCGCCCAAACCGCTCAAGTTGGTTTCGACATCAACGGGACTTTGCGCGATTCCCAAGCCGACGAAGACATCGCCTCGGAAGATACGAACCATGTTCCCAGTCGTCCCGACGCTTCGCAGAATCACATTCGGGTCGTTGATGGTCGTCTCGGTGATTTCATTCCCATCGGCGTCGACCAAAACCGGCGTGGTCGGAATCGGCGGCGCCGTGTCATCGATCTCAAAGTCGAGTACTTCCGGATCGGAAGTGTTTCCAAAGACGTCGCTCGCGACAAATGAGATTGTGTGGTTACCCTCGACAAAGGGCTGACCGGCGCGAGCGAAAACTTCCGAAAGAGGCAATCGAATCGCGTTGTCATCGGAGAGATCGGCGGTCATCTCGACCGCCGCCGAACCGTTGACACTGAGCGTCAGCGAACTCGTGTCGCTTACATCATTGATCACTAACGAGAGTTCGGCATCGCTCTGATAGGCATTGACCAGCGGCAGCGCGTTGTCGGGCAACGTGACCGCCGCGATGACTTGAGGCGGCACGTCGTCGGTAGTGTCACCGAGTTGGTTTCGCCAAGCGACGAAATCATGACGGTCGATGATGCCTTCACCGGTCAGGTCGCGGTGTCGGACGTAACGCGGAAGATCGGAACGCGAATTCAAGCTCTCACGGATATCGCGCCAATCCTCGACATCGACTTCGTTGTTCCCGTTCATGTCGGCGAGCAAACGGTGGAACGGTAGCGGCAAATAGTCGCCGCCGAAGTCGGGCCCCGCCGAAAGGGTTTGCAGGCGATTGGCGTTGCTGGCGATGCCCGCCATGCGTAGTGCGAGAAAGTACTGCTCGTCAGTCGTGATGAGGCCATCGACGTCGATCGAGAGTTGAAACGTCTCCTTGTCGTAGCTGTAGCGTTCGGGTTGGACCCGCGTCTCGTTGCCATTGAGATCGATAATGAAGATGTCCGAAGACGGATCCACGATCCACGCATCTTGGTTGAAGGTTACCGAAAGCGTGTGGATCAACGATCGCTGGACTTCACCGCGGTTGACTTCAAACCCCGAAATGGAGAACGGATCGACGACCACGGACTCGACAACAAGATTGAGCTGTTCGCTCACCTCGACGACATCAGCAGGTTGATCTTGCGCCGTCACCTTGACGTCCAGATTCGCCGTGCCGGACCAACCCGAACCGGGGAGGAGACTGAGTCCCTGCAACTCGTCTTGCCGAAGTTCGTAGTGGCCATCGGCGATTCGGAGTCCGTTCGATAGTGTCGCCCCTTGCGGCAACGATCGAATCGTCACCATCACCTCTTCGCTGCCATCGATATCCATTGCCGAGGCGTCGATGACGAGTGGCAATTCGGTGTCCTGGGGCCCGACCGTTTGTTCGACCGTCAACAGGGGCGTGTCGGTGACGGGCGCGACGTCGATGCTGACGAAGGCTTCGTTGGAAACAAACCCGTCGGCGTCCTTCACGCGATAGGTGAAGGAGTCGTTGCCGGCGTAGTCTTCGTTCGGCGAGTAGGTCACGCTGCCGGTGCCCGCGGTGACGAATAGCTGACCGTGCGACGGAGGCGTGATGATCTCCAGCGTCGTCGGATCGAGCATCGCTTCGTTGTCTTCATCGTTGGCCAACACATCGAACACGACAGGCATGTCTTCGTTGGTCGCGACCAAGTCGGTGTTGGCGATCGGCGCTCGAAGCTGACCGGCGACAATGAAAACGTTGTCGATCGAAACTTCGCTTGCGCTTTCCGCAAAACCGAGGAGGTCGAACGAAAGAACCGCTAGCATTCCGAGAGGCACGCCGCTCAAATCGATTTGGATCAGCAGCTTGTCCCCCGCCGAAGCACCGGGGCCCGTCGATCCGCCAAGGTCCAGGGATGGATCTTCACTGAGCGCGTCACCGACGGTCACAGCCGGAGCGGCCACGTAGGTTCCGTCGCTGGAAAAATTCAACAGCGCATCGCTACCGCCGGATGCGATTTGACCGGCGAGTGGCGTGAAATCATTCGCATCAAGTAACGCGACTTCGAAGGCGTCCGGTGTTCGCGAATCGGTCGCGACAAGATTCAAACCGCTCACGGTGAACCGCAGAATCGATGCGTTGTCGGGAACGAAGAATGCTTGGCGCAGACTCGTTCGTTCGCCGTCGGCCTCACGCAGCGTCGCGGCACCCCCGGCGAAGTTGACATTACCTCGCACCGACCAATCGGCGGAACCGAAATCGAAAAGGCCGTTGCGGATCTGGAACGCCGCACCATCGGTCGGTGCCAATGAGACCGGCGTTAACTCGGTTGGGTCGACGTCCGGTGGTTGTGAGGCCGGCGGCGTGATCCTCGTGTCGCTGCCGGTCGAGGGGTCTTCGGGAATCTCCGGCGTCGGCGGATTGCCGGTCCCTTGATCGGGAGTGTACGTCGGGAAAGAGGGATTGGTGACAAACCGATCCGAGACCGCCAGTGCGGTGAAGGCTGACGTGAACCCAAAGTTTGCCGCCAGCAATTGTGAGTCAGCGACCGTGATCGCGCCGTCGGAATTGAAATCGGCGGCTTCGTCGTATGCCAACTCATCCACGAACGTGCCTTGGACGCGTGACAGAAGCTCGCTATCCAATCCGTCCACGGCACCATCGCGATTGATGTCCCCGACGACGTCCAAGTAAACCTGATAGCGGCCTTGGTCAGCTGCCGACGCGCCGGCGATCTCCAGCAAATATTGATCGGCACGCTGAATCGCGAACAACGCGACGGTGCGGTCTCCGTCGACGCTTCGCGAGACCGGCTCCAGCCCCGCGATGGTCGGTGTATCGGCGACGAACAAGCTGCGATAACGCTCGACCATCGCGCGGACCCAAACGACACCTTCACTGGTAGAACGCAATTGGTCGGCGTCGATCGTGAAGGCGTATTGGTTGGTTTGGCCGGGTTCGAGCGCGTCAATGATCTCGGCACCCGCAAAGTCGATCGCGCGTCCGAGATTACGCGTCAGCGTGTTGCCACTTGGGTACGACGTGTTGTTCCCCGAATCGCTGACCGCAACCGTCAGCGCTGAAGACTCCAGCGACTCATAACCGTATCGATGAAGCGAACGTGCATTGACCGATTCGGCCACTTCGATCAGACGACCCGCCTCGTCATAGAGGTAGTGAAGGTCGCCCGCCGCCGACAATGAGGCCGGCAAACGAATCGATGCGATCGTTCCATCATCGTTTTGGATCCACGGCAGGAACAGACTATCGGTCAACGAAATGCCGCTGTCGGTAAAGTGCCAGACATCGCCGTCCGCCCACTCCTGCCGAGTCAAACGCCCGTCGCCATCAAGCACATCGACTTTGCCGTCGGGGTGCACAAGGCGGAACGCATCAGCGCCGAGCAGTTCATTTCCGGGATGGTACGGCTGGCCCGTGGCTTGGTCGTAGAATCGCGTGCCGCCGATCACGAGCAATCGATCCAGCGACTG
>JBCBLJ010000531.1:0-5955 GCA_038520195.1 Planctomycetota bacterium | reverse complement strand
CGGCGTCGGGATAGCGGTCACCTTCGTAGGTGAGATTCTCAGCGGCGAGTCTGGGCTGTTTCCCTACGGCAGCGTTTGGGTTGGGATTTTATATGGTGCGTTGAATGTGTTCAAAGTACTGGTGGCGCGGCAGCTGCTGCGCCCCCACGGCAATCGCCGGATCAGAAGTTTGAGGTCGCTCTCCGAACAATTCGGGTTTCTCGCCATCTGTTATCCATTTGTCGCGGCAGTGGTCATCGGGCTAACGCTTTGTTTTCTGCAGTTGATTAACCCTGATCAAGTTTGGGCGACCATGCAGTCGTGGTTCTGTGGCGATGTGTTCGGCCTTCTGATTTGGTTCCCCGCAATCGCCTGCTGGTTGCGCCGGCGACCCTTGTTGGATCGCGACACGGAGGGCGATATTCGAGATGCCGCGCAAACGACGCTGATGAATGCACACGGAATCAGATCGGATCGGGCAGAAGAACTTGTTGATAAGGCGATCGTCAAAGTTGCCAAGCTTCCGGTACTTCCGTCGACACGAAACGCGACTGTGTATCTGGTCGTCGAGGTCGCGTTGCGGAAACACCGTTTGAATCGGTTCCTGAAATTCATCCGACGCTCGTCGTGCTGTTTCCTAGGGTGATGGCCATCGACAACGCGAAACCGAAAGCGGGCCAGCGAGTTTCCGCCGCCCGATATGCTGAGTATCCGGCCTCCTCCGCAAGGCGGAAGTGGATGGCGAAGCGGCAAGGTTGGATTGCTGGCGGTATTGAGTGCGACGTCGACGGGTCGAGCAAGGGTTACGCTATTTCCATGAAGCTTCTCGCGGTTAGCGATCGCCGCTTGATTCACAAGCATGCTCGCGCCGTCACCAATTGTCGGACGTGTTCCAGAGTTTACATTCCATTATTCGTTCGCCACCCGGATTGATTCGTTTTGGCTCATCACCTACCGTCCGTCATTCGATCAACTCACTCGGCGAACGCAGACGCAGCGTGATGACAAGTGACTCTAGCGAAGAATCGGCTCGCAAACCTCCGAGAGCACCCTCGTGTTGGTCGGAGGTCGTTGTCGCCTTTTGCCTCGCGCCAACCACCCCGATTGCCCAACGCTCCTATCTGCGACGCGACTTTGCGGTGATGGTGCTGAATCAAGAGCTTGTTGACTGGCTTTCTGCGTATCAGCAGCGCGCCCCGGCGGATGTCATTGATCGTCAATGTGAGCTAGTGCAATCTGCAATCACCAATGGGCTCCCTGTTCTAGACGATCGTGATTTAGGGGCACTCATTCTTTATCTCGAGCCTTCGCAGCGGCTACACGACGAGTTGGTGTCTCGCATGCGAAAACGCAAGCCACTGAACAACTACTGGTGGTCGATCTGCAGCTTGTCGGTGAAATGGATCGCTGAACGCCGTGGCACCCTCGAGGAGCATGAACGTCGGCGTCAAGACATCGCGAAACTTTGGCGTGACTAAGCAGACGATCGTACAGAACGCTTCCTCCGCGGGTCGCGGATGCGCGTCGAGGAACCACCGAGACTCTGGACCCCGTTTCTAAATCCGTTTGTTCTCGTGGTTGCAGCCCGATATCGAATTGCCGCTCGTAAGTACCAGGCAACGCGTTTCAAACGGCTGACCGATGGACGTGATTGACCCTAGACCCTAGTCATCCAGCGTGCTTAGGAATCGGCTACCGAACTGTCCGTAGTCCTGGCCGTCGACATCGCCATCGTCATCGCGGTCAAATCGCGGATCGAATCCTTCCTCGCCGAGACTCTTCAAGAACGTCGCGCCGAAGCGTCCATAATCCTGTCCGTCAACGTCTCCGTCTCCATCGCTGTCGCCGAAGAGACGGAAGAAATCATCGACACGAATGCCACCTGCTTGACCATCATTGTCACCGTCGAGCGGATTCCCAGCGGTGTCGCGGATTCGCTCGGAGTCGATCACCAATTGATAACGACCGTCGGATAACGAGCCACCCGGCGCGATGTCTCCGCTGAAGGTGAGTGTCGCTCGCGTGTTCTCAGCGACCAGCGTCGATTCGAACGCGACATCCACGAAATCACCGTCGAGTTGGCGAACGGCGAACGCGCCCTGTTCAATGGCGACCGCTGAATCGAAGTCGATCGTGATCGTGCGAATCACGCTGCTATTTCCGGTCCCGATGGTCACGGTCGCCCGCGGCGCATTATCCACGACATACGACTGGCTGATCATCGGCGGATCATTCCCAAGGACCGTGCCGTCCGAATGCGCGATGTCGTTAGCGGGATCGAGTTGTAGCTCGACGGTTCCGTGCAGTTCTGCCAAGTCACCGCCGGACACCGTTAGCTGGTAAACATGTTCTCCAGTCCCCTGCACGGGTTGCAGGTTCGTGATCACCGCCGTCGTCCCCGTCACGGCAAAGTCCGTCGCGTCCACATTCGATGCGGGTCCACTGAAGTCGACCTGAAAGATCAATTCGTCCGAAGCCGTGAGTCGGCTTAGCGGCTCGAAGCGTTTGAAACTCTTCAAATGCTCGATCACCCGAACATCAACGGTTTGCGTCGTGGTGTGCCCGGTGCCATCGGTGGCTGTTACGGTGACGACATAGACGTTGTTGTTTGCTTCCCCGCCTTCGTCGATCGGGTTTTCAAAGTCCGGCGCTGAGCGGAATCGTAGTTGATTGCCCTGTGTGATTTCGAACAGGTCATTGTCCGCTCCGTCACCCTCGATCACGAAGACGATCTCACTCTGGGGACCGTCCAAGTCCGTCGCCACAAGTGTTTGAACCGTGAAACCGTTTTCGATCACTTGCGCTGAGTCGGCGGAACTGAATTGGGGCGCGTTTTCATTCGCGGGAATCACGGTGCGGGCGCGGAAGAACGAACTCAACGCCGCGTTCCCTGACGTCCCGATTGGGGCGCTAAGCGTTACGGTGAAGTCCTCGTCGGGTTCCGCAAGTTGATCAGCATTGATTTCAAGCTCCACCGTCAAGACCGCGTCCTGATCGGCCGCGGTGGATGCCGTGAAGGTAAGTTCACCGTCGACGAAAGCGAACGCACCCGACCCGGCATAAGAATCAATGGCCGCGAGGATTGCGTCGACCAGGGCAGTGTCGGCGGTCATGTCGTCGCCCACTAAATCATCTTCGTCACTGGTGCCGTGAACCAGCCTGACTCCGACTGTCGTCGTCGCGTTCGCTGGCATCTGACCTCGCACTCGCAAGCCGTACGTGAGGGTCTCGGATTCATTGACTTCTGTCTTCAAGGCCTCAACGCTCCAAGCGATCGGAGCTTCGGCGATCGTCAAAGCGTGGTCTTCGACTTCTCCGTCAGGGGCGGAACCGGTGGGTTCAAGTCCGCCTCCTTCGCTGATGCGAAAGCGAGCGAACGTCTCACCGGTACGCGTTCCAGCGGGGACAGTGAAGTTCAGAACGTTGACACCGTTGCGAACGGGCGTTCCATCAAAAACCTTCTCGCCGACATCGTCCCAGTCGCCGTCTTGATTGAAGTCGATCCACGCATCGATTCTACCAGTGCCGGTGACCGCACCTGAAACGGTGACGACGACGCTCGCCGCAGTCGCGACCGGGCCGGATAAGACATCGCCGACAAAGACGACTCCGTCTTCATCGTCACTCGCGAGGCTATCGTCATCCGTGATCACGATGGTGCCATCGGCGTTCGTCGTCACCGTGCGTGGCTGTCCGTCCGATTCAATATCTAGCGTTTCACCCAACCGAATGGGACCAGGCGTGTGCCACGCCCCGTCGTCCGAGAGTGAGGTTGGATACGGCATCGGAGCGTCACCGAAGTCAAAGAACAATGACTTGTCGACGTTGATGGTGAGTGTTTGTGTCGTGCCAAGCGGCGGCGTAGCATCATCCGTCGCCGAAACATCGATCGTAACCGAATCCGGGCCGTTCGGATCGAAGCTCTCGCCGGGCAAAAGTCGAAGTTCGCCCGCAACGACCTCGAATCGCGGATCCGACACGGTGAATGCGATTCCATCTTCCTCTGGGTCGGTCGCGGAAACGAGTCCGATCAACGCTCCGTTCTCTCCTGCCGCGACGACCGGACTCGCAGGAAGACTGAGCACCGGCGCCTCATTGACGTCCGTCACCACGATCGAGAACGATTGCGCGATGACGAGCCCCGAAACATCCGTCGCCGTGACTTCAATGATGATCGGCTCGGTGGTGGTTTCAAAGTCCAACGACTCTGTCGTTACCAGCTGAAGTTCACCACCGACAACGACGAACCTCGCGTCGTTGACGGTGAAGTCATGGCTATCATTCGTATCGGGATCGTTGACCGTCAGGGCGCCAACGACCGCTCCCGGTGTCTGTTCGGGTACCGTTGTCGATGAGAGTGCCAGCGCGGTCGGCGCTTCGTTTGCATTCAACACGGTGATCGTAAACGTGCGACTCAGGCTCCCGCCCGCATCCGTCGCCGTGATGGTGACGTTCAGCTCTGGCGTTGTCTCGAAATCGATCACGGCATCAGCGGTCAGCCGAAGTTCACCGTCATCGACTTCAAAGAATGCGGGTTCGAAGACGAACGTGTGTGACACGTACGACGCGATGGTATCCGGGTCGTCCACCGACACCGTCCCGAACACCTCGTTGGCGGTGTTCTCCGTCACAGGATTCAGCGTGAGCGAGATGGCGGTCGGCGCCTCATTGACGTCGACAACATTGATCAGAAGGTCTTGCTCAAATCCATTGCCCCCGTCGTCCACGGCAACGCGAACGCGATATTCAGCTTGGCGTTCGAAGTCGACGGAGATACCCGGACGCAGCTCCAAGACGTACTCCGCGGGACTCGTTCCTGTGTCGACAACGATCTGAAAGCTCTCATTGTCCAATCCCTCATTGGTCGTTTGGACCAATGAGTAGACGAGTTCCCCGGCGGGCGTGTCATCGACGGACGACAGCACTCCTTTCCAAACGGTCTGTATGTTCTCGGGGATTTCGTTCGTGTCGAGCGTGATTGCTGTGGGCGTCTGATTGATGGGCAATGTGGTGGAGTACTGCGTACTCGCTCCGTCTTTGTCTCGAATCTTCGCGCGAATATTGACTTCCGAGAATCCGGTCGACAGTGACGCTGGGATATCCGCAAACGGCTTTGGACCGTCTTCAAATTCACCCTCATCATCGTAGTCTCCGTCACCGTTGAGATCGAAGCTGAAGAGCAATCCCTCGCGCGTATCGACGGGTGATGGGTCAATGACGTCCCTGAAGAAGAGACGCGGTTCGGTCCCCTCGGAGAGTACCGCGGCGGGGCTCGCAACCGGCGTAGAGACAAAGCCCGTCAACCCTCCAAGGTAGAGCTCGCCGGTTGGGGCTTGATTGGACACGGAGACGTCGGTCTCGTGACTCGTCCAAAGATCATCCTTGTCAAAGACTGTCGCGCGAAGGTAGACCGTTCGATCGTCATCTGGAATCAGCTCCGCGGGGAACTCGACCTGACTGTTGCGAACTCTCTCCGCCAAAGTTTGGTATGGCAATTCGGGCGCGAATCGGTATTCGTAGGTGTAAGTGAACCCGGCCGCGAAATCAGCAGGCGATGCGTCGTATTGATTCAGCAGTTGAATCGGGAACGCGGTCCCTTCGATCGCCGACATGTCCGCAAAGACGTTGCCATTCTCTCCCAGGTTGGGAGCGACGCCGTCGATGGTGACGTCGAACATCATCGGCGTTGTGATGCCACCGTCATCGTCTTGGATCGTCACAACGACCTCGTAGACTCCTTCATCGACAAATTGGTGTTGCAGCCGAAACATCTTCGAATCATCGAAGGCAAGTGTCTCCACTGTGTCGTCACCGTAGTCGACCGTGATCGTCCAGGTATCTGCTCCGGGGTCGGAGAAGGAGCCGGTCAGGTCGATCGCGTCGCCTTCGTCAAGATCGCTTTGATCCGCAATGGATCCGATGAAGGTGGGCGCGACGTTACGCACGACGAAGAGTCGTGTGACGCCGTCATCGGTG
>JBCBLJ010000112.1:0-14624 GCA_038520195.1 Planctomycetota bacterium | reverse complement strand
GTGCGTCCCGAAAGCGCGTCGGGCTCGAAGTCGACATTGCTTTCAGCGCTAACGGCGACAAAGTACGTTCCCTTCTCGGGAGCGAAGAAATCGATCGAGGGGTCACGCGTATTGACCGCATCGGCGAGCACATTCGTCGGAGTCGAAAGCGGCTCGAGGTAGTCCGGCGTGGTGTCTTCGCTGCTGAGCGTGACGACATCGCCCGAGGAAAGCTGAATAAAGGACTGACGCTCGCCACGAGCGTTGAAGATCTGGACGGCGGTGTCTGCTCCACCGATGTCTTCGCTGTCGATGTCGACCACCAGACGATCGCCGACGCCCAAGTTGACCTGGTAGAAGTCAACGTCACCGTTAGCGGCGACGGGACCGTCGTTGTCGCCGAGCGTCGCAGTGCTGGTGTACACGTTGCGATGGCTCGGTCCGACCTTCGTATCAATCGCGTCAGCGATCACGTCATTGGATTCGACGTTCGCATCGGGGAATGCCGACTCACGTCCATCGGAACCGTAGATCGTGTTGTTGACGATCCGCGCGAAGGGTTGGGCCGTTTCCGCCACCGGAGCCTGACTGATATCGACGCCGGTGGAAGCGAGTCCCGGGATCCAGCGGACGTTACTAACGCCTTGCAGATAAACCGCGGCCGTGTCGTAAGAGGAATTCGTGAGCTGGAATTGCTCGTTAAAGCGGCTGCGGCGATACGGCGATGGGCCGAGCGTCGCGGTTACCAATTCAACGAGACCGTTGGTGACCAGAGAACTACCCTGGATCGCCCCCATGATCGACATCGCCAATTCGATCGACGAATAACCAATTCGAAGCGCGTTATTGGGCCGGTTGTAGGAACTTTCGTCCGGGTCTTCGCGGTAGTAAATCGGCACGTGTCCATCGGCGACACCGTTGGACCCAATCGTGGCGCTACCAAGCGGAGCGATCGTGCTGTTCCCGTTAAGCTCGTCGAACTCGAAGGTCACGCGAGTACCGCCGGCGTCAATTTCCAACAGGCTGCCTTCGAGGATGTCTCCCGGGAAACCCTCGAAAAGAGAGCCATCGGTAAAGAACTCCGAAGACAGCTCAAAGATGTCCAGGACGAAGGGTGCGGATTCACCGTCGACCTTCACGCCCGAGAAACCGGCGTTATCGATGGTGTTGTTCGTGACCACGATTCCGGGTGCCAAGCCGCCTTCGACCGAATCATTCAGCGTCGGCAAGTTCCGCGCGACGCCGGGGTAAGCATTGCCAACGGGCGGGAATTCGAGGAAAGCGTGATTGTCGTCGATCAAGTCCAGGCCACCGAAGAAGATGCCGTCATTGAAATTGACGAAGAAGTTATTGAAGAACACGTCGTCGAAGTTCCGACGATCTTCGGGGTCGATGTCTCGGATGCCAGGTTCGGACCAAATGCCGATCGCCCGGACATCGCTGATGCGATTGGAATCGATAATGACCTGACCCTGCGTACGCAGGAAGTTCGAGTCACCGATGCCGTTGTGCAAGATCGCGGGAATCAGCAGGTTGCCGTCTGCGTCGCGAGTCAGCGTAGCCGGTGAATCGGCAGGCGAATCGATCGCGAGGAACGAGCCTCGAGCACTTCCCGAAAGTGCGAGCCGCCCGTCGGTCAATGCGCCGGTGTCTTCGCCGCCGGACGAAGACGCTTCGATGTCGATGCTCGATTGAATCGTGATCGCCGAGCGAATGGATTCGGCGACTTGGGCGGGAGTATCGGTTGTGCTGAACAGCACCGGCGTGTTCCCGAACTCAACCGAACCGGGCGTGGTCGTGAATTCGAAGGTGCGATTCGTGCTGCCGTCGCCGATGACGAACGTATCACCGTCGACGATCTGAGTTCCCGCGGGAGCGACGATCGTGATGCTTTGGTTATGGCGATCGTTGGTGTCAAAGTCCGTCGTGGGCGTGCTTCCGGCAAACGTGCCAGCGGTCGAATACTCCGTCCCCGGACGAACTTCGAGCTGATATTCGCCGGCGCCGCCGGTTCCAAACCCGACAAAGGCGGTGCCATCGCCCGGCGCGTTGAAGATGGTCTCTCCGCGTTCAGCGAAACCGACGATAAAGTCATCGAGATAGAGGCCGGTGATGTTCGTGTCATCGATGGCAACCGGAACAGCGCTCGGCGTGTACGTGAACTCGACTCGGACGCCGGACTGGCCTGCGAAGTCGCTGATGTCCTCACGTGATTGTTGCCAGATGTCATCGGCGAAGAAGTTGCTGTTCAGTGGCCGACCGGTGCTGTTTTGGTCACTGAAAATCCGCGCCGTAGCGCTATCGCCGACTTCGGGCGCGAATCGCGAGTTGAAGTAGAAGGTCGGGAGGTCCTCGGCCGCATATCCAGAGAGATCGAACGGCTCACTCGTGATCGTGCCGGGGCCGACGGCGGTGCGTCGATCAAAGTGAATGACCTGATTGCCGCCATTGTCGGGCAACGGGTGATCTTCCACGGAGATGTGCAGTCGGTAGTCCAGCGGGCCGAACAGCGGGTCCGTGTTGGCGACGTTCGGCAAGCCGTTGTTGTCCACCGTCACGGCGACCTGTTCTTGCGCGACACCGACCACGTAGGTGCCTTCTTGGAGGAACAAATCGACGAAGGGATCCTCGTCAAAGGTCGACCCGCTATTGAGACTATCGCTACCGAGTCGTCCATCGCGCGTGTCGGAGAACAGGCTGGTGTTCACGAGTTGGTACGTTCCCAGGCCGATCCCGTTGATGTCCACGTCTTCGCGGAACAGGTACATCGTCGTGTCGACGCTGGTCGGGTCGGTGAAGGTGAACGGCGTCAGCGGATCGTCGCTGTCGATCAGGGTGTTACCGTTGAACCCGTGATCGACGTCAAGAATGACTCGCGAGAATTGCTCCGAAACGGTGAACTCGTAAAAGTCGACTCGGTCGCCGCCCAGTTGCCCATCGATCGAAACGTGCGGAATGAACGTCGACGTGTTCTCGCTGAAGAATCCACCACCGAAGAAATCACCGCCGATCTCGATGTTGTCCGTCAGTGACCAGTCGAGCGAGTCGACTTCGGTCGCGCGGAATGGACCTCCGAAGATGTCCGCCGCATCGCCGGGCGCGATCACGAATTCGTTGAAGACGGTGTTCAAAGGCAACGTTCCGAAGCTGCCGTCGAAGTGTGCGGGGCGGCCGTGTCCAGGCAAGAAGTCACCGGTTTGAACAAACCCACCGGAGGCGAGCGTTGCCGGCGTAAAGAACTCGGTGACGACCGGACCCGAGGCAGTGCTGAAGCCCTCGAGCGGATCGTACCGTTCCTCGACGATTCGGCGTACCGAGTTGACCGGCTCCCGACGGAGGAAGCGATCGGTGACGAAGACTTCGGGTTCGACGTTGTCTGCGGTGATCGCGACGTAGTACGTTCCCTCGACCAACGTGACGGGGCCGATCAGCGGGTCACCTGTCGCGATCGAGCCGCGTGAAAGCTTTTCGGAGTCATCGTTTTCGCCGTTCGGACTTGTCAGGTCGTCGAGGACGTTACTGTCCGTGCCGTACAGGACAAGCCGAGGCTGTTCGGTATCGTTGAATTCACCATCGGGATCGTAGAAGACGCTGATGTTGGTATCGGGACGGTTGAACCCGGCCGCATAGTCGACATCAAAGACCGTCGAACGTAGCGCGTTGAGAATGTCATCGTTAAAGACATCGATCTGATAGAAGTCGACATCTTGAGCGTCGCGTAGTTCACCGGCGACACTGATCACGTTGCTGCGGTTGCCCGTCAGGTTGCCGAGGTTTTGAGGACGACGCTGCGGCGACTCCAAGCCGAACAAACCAAAGCCGTTGTTGACGGTGGTCACGGTCGTCAACGTGTCGTTATTGGCGTCATCTCGACGGAACGCGTCGCGGTCGCCATCGCCTTCAACGAATGCCTCGTTCTCGCCAGCTTCACCCAAAAGCGGTGACGTGCCAAGCAAACCCTGCACGTGGATGCCGTGGTTGGCAAAGCGGATGTCTGAGAATCGAACCACGCTTCCGGCGAACTCTTGATCTTCGGTCAAGCGAACCTGGAATCGATACCCGCCGCGGGTCAGTCCGCCCGACACGTCGTCGGGATTGATCGACGCACTTCGGACGCGGAAGAAGTAGTTGCTCCGCGCGTTGGGGTCGGCATCGTTACCGGTCAGCGTGAAGTGAATCCCAGCGTCGCGTGGGTTGGTGGTGTCAAAGTCTTCGAAGACGCCGCCCGCTCCGAATCGGCTGTACTGCGGATCCCGAGCTTGCAGAGATGTCGTGACGCCGTCCAATCGCGGATCGAAGACATCGACGACCGAACCATTGGCGATTTCGTCGCCACTGTCATCGCTTCGCGCCAGGACGGTACCGTTCTCGTCGAGCAGTTCGATCACGGTGTCTAAGCCGAACGTCGTCTTGTCGATGTCGATCCAGACTTCGGTACCAGGTCGCCCGATGAAGCTGTACGTGTCCACATCGTCGGGGTTGCTCAAGAAACCCTCGACTTCGAAACCGAGTCGCTGAACTTCGTCGCTCGCGGTCAAGCTGCCAGCCAACTCGCCGAGCAGCTGAGCGTTTTCGATGTTTCCGTTGAGTCCCGGCGCGGCTTCGGTCGACAGCTCCAATTCGGGAATCACGTCGACGTTGCGGTCGGTGCTGTTCTGGGCCAGGTAGACGCTGCGCCAATCATTCGGCTCGGCGCGGCTATTGGTTTTATCGCCGTTGTTGTCGGTGAAGGGGCTTCCGTCAGGGGTCAGGCCCGCACCCACGCTATCGTCGCGGAAGCTGGTCAAAACAACCGGGGCATCCGGAAGACCGAGAATCGAGATTTGACCTCCGAGACGACCGGGAGCATCGTTCACGGTGCCCGTCGCGGTCAGCCCCGTCCCGATCGTGTCGCTGTTGGGCGTTCCCGCACCGGTCAATTTCACGACCAAGCTTTCGTCGGGGCGACTGCGAAGTTTCAATCCACCGCTGGAGTGGAAGTTGTCGACGATGACCGAATCGAACAGTAGGTGCACGATATCGGTGTCATCCCAGACGCTTTCCGACGTCAGCGTTCCACCGCGAATCTCCAGTCCCGTGATTTGGTTCAATCCCGGTAGGTCGTTGTCTTCGTAGCGGTTGTACCGAATCAGCGGACCATAGTTGTCGTCCAGTTCGCTGAAGCGTTCGATGGCGCCGGTCTGGCGACCGATGTCGACTCGCCGATCGCCGTCCAGCGAGTCGACGTCAATGTCGATGATTGAGCCGTCGTTATCGACAAATGTGTTGCCGACAATGATCGGCTGGCTGCCGCGGACAAAGATGGTCGACGGTGCGACCGACAAGCGGCCGAATCGGCCGACCGGTCCGGCACCATCTTGACCGCTATCGTTGAACTCAAAACGAGTGTTGGTGATTCGACCTTCGGCCTGCTGCAATTGGAGCGGAACAAAGCCGCGCGTTTCACCGCCTTCGATCAAGCTGATGCCGCCGGCGTAGGAAACAACCGCCTGGTCGAGACTGATGCTTGACGTCGGTCCGGCATAGATGCCGGCCCAGTCGCCGTGTGCGGGTGGCTGGACCGTCGGAGCGCCGTCGTCATTGTTGGTGTCAAACGTTCCGCCGGCACCGAATCGATCATCTCGCAAACTCGTAAAGACGACGGGATTGCTGGCGTCACCTTCGGCGAGGACGACGGAACCCGGTTGCAACTCAACACGGGAACCGCTGAGTTTCAAAACGGTCCCCGGATCAAGTACGAGCGAAGCATCCAGTCGGCCTCGGATACCCTCACGGTTGAGATCGAGGATCCCGTCGCTGCTGCTGCCATCATCGATAAAGGCGGTCGAGCTGGCATCAAGTTCAGCGATCAAATTGAAAACCGGATTACCGCTGCCGTCATCCAACGCTCGGTACAGTCGTCGCGAAGCGTAAGCACCGCCCGGCGTGACGCGAGGCAACTCGGCAAGTTCGACGCTGCTGTTGTCTTCGGTCGTTGCGATCGTGAACTGGTCCGTGCTCGGCAACGACTCAAAGCCATCGCCGTCGACGAAGGTCATTTTGTACAAGTAGGTGCCAGTGTTGAGCGTCCCGCCGGCAAGCTGGCGACCGGTCACCAAGGCCATCGGCGGCGCGAAGCCGTCGGTGATCGACCCGCCGGGTTGGCTGGCGATCACGAGGTTTTCGGGCAACACGTGGACGATGTCGATATCGTCAAAGCGTCCGGACACCGTCAACTCGCGTGGCGCCTGAGTCGCGGTGGTGGGAACGCGAACGAACAAGCCGTTGACCGAGTTGTCCGCCAACTGGTTGTTGCTGATTTCCGGTCCGACTCGGTCGTAGTCGGCGGTAAACGAACCGGCTTGTTGAAAGCGCGGGGCTTGGTAAGACGTTTCTTCGAAGCTGTCCGGTGAGGCGCTGATCGCGGAATCGGCGCTCAGCGTGATTTCATTGAAGGTGACCGTCGGGCGCATGTTGACGATCAAAATCGGATTGACCAACTGCTGTTGCGAGTCGATCAGTACGTTGCTGCTACCGCCGTAGCGGATTTCGGTGTGATTGACCCGCTGCAGGAAGATCCCTTCGTCTTCCAGGTCACGACGGCCTTCGAATTGATCGACATCGCGGCGGAAGATCAGTCCGCCCCAGTCACCCGCGGCGGCATCGGGGCTATTGCCCGCCGAGACCGCGTGGGCGGCACGGTCACGAATGCTGGTGACGATCACGCTCCCGTCATCGTAGCCTTCCGGCCCGGCGTTTTCGTCGGCCAGGAGAGTCGTCGTGATCGGTTCGCCTTGAAGGCTCAAGTCGACCAATCGTGGCGTGCCCAACAGTTGAAGCGCGCCACCGCTGCGATCGACTTGAAGTGTCGAACTTCCGATGCCGATAAACGAACCGCGGAGTTTGAGGATCGCGCCGGCATCGATCATGGTCGTCACGCCCTGAGGCACTTCCATGGATCGACCATCCGCCAAAGCGGTGCCGCCGACATCGGAGATTCCGATTTGGTAACTGAAGTTATCGACTTCGGTCGAAAGATCACCGTCGACACCGCCGTTGCCGACGATCCGTACGATGTCACCGGGAAGCGTGCTGCCGAATGCGTTGGCGACATCATTGTTCGCGATGCTGTTGAACGGTCGCGCCAAACTGCCGTCCGCGTTGGGGCCAGCCAACTTGTCAACGAACAGCGTGCGTCCGATCGCGGTCGCGGCGCGGAAGTCCGTGGACAGGTCGACGCTGCGGTCACCACTGAATTGAAGTGCGGTTCCGCTTCGCGCGACCGAAACACCCGTTTCACCCTGGCGGGTGTTGATCGCCGCCGCCAGCGCCGCGGCGAGGTTGCCCGAGGGCGTCGGGAATCCGCTCGAGCCGTCGCTGTAAAAGACGCCAACGTTGCCCGGTGTCGGCTGATTCCCGTTGGGGACGAATTCGTATGTACGAATGATGCCGGTTCCCGACTCAACGGTCAGGGTCTGACCGGGCGTGATCGCTTCACCGTTGTCGGTGAAGTTCAGAACACGGTCCAGCGGACGCGTTTGGAACCAGAAGTTATGCGCGCCTCCCGGAGTTCCGTCGCCGTCTCCATCGAGACGCGTGCCAGGGACACCCGGTCGTGGGCTGTCGAGGTCACGGATCACATCGACTTCATCGACCTGCGGTTCGAACTTGATGTGCAGATCGTACGCACCTTGGGTACGGCCACCAAAGCCGCTGTCGGCGACGGCCGGATCGTAGGCGTCGTTTCCGCTTGCGGAGACACCGATGTAGTAAACGCCCTCGCCGAGCGAAGCAATCAGCCTTGAGTCTTCACTGAAGTAATCATCGTTTTGAGTCAGCTTCGTGAGTCCACCGCCGGTCAACCGGACCGGTTGCGGCGGCGCATCGTTGATACTCACATCGGTCTGCGGATCACCGAGCGTGAGTTCGGCGCGGATGATGGAACTGGCGAAGGGATCGTCGTTGATCGCATCCACGACGTCCTGTGCGGGAACGCTCGTGATGTTGGCGCCCGCGCGTGGCAGGTCTAACAAGACGACGTTGGGGAGTGGAGTTCCGGCGTCGCTGAAAACGCGATTGACGCGAACTGCGTCATCGCCAAAGGCACGGTCCGTTCGAATGAAGCGAACTTCGGTGTTGTTGCCACGCGAACCGGCCGTCATCGAAGTAAACGTGATGCCCAGCGAAGAGCCGACTCCCAGATCCGACACCGCCGTCGCGCGAACTTCTTCGAACAACGCCAGGTTCGTATCCAGCAGGCTGCTGTCGGGAAGCCGTTCGGCGAACGTTTCGGCCGTGACTGTCCCGACTCGGTCGGCGTCGCCGAGCTTGACTTCGAATCGATAAAGGTCGACATCGACGCTATCGGGCCGATGGAGGTGCTGGCCGTGAATGACGTCGTAGTTGGCCGGGAAGACCGGCTCGAGAGCGACTTGCCCGATCGGCGTATCGATGCTTTGGTTTAAGAACGGGCCGTTAAGTGCGAGCGTCGTTTGAGCCGGCAAATCAGATGCGGATTCGAGCCCTAAAACGAAACCGACCGCCGCGGTGGCCTTGCGCGTGAAGTCCTCTCCGTAGTTCAGCGCAAAGTCGGTCTGATTGCTGAACACAACCGCGGGTTGCTGGAACGTCGGATCAATTCGAATCGATGCACCGAGCGTGTTGCTGATCCCGGCAGTCGGTCCCGTCGTCGGGCCGATCAATGAAAGGCCGCGACTCTGGAGATTGCTCGTATCGCCAACCGCGAATGTAATGCCTTCATCCAGGGTCTCGCGGAACTGCACTCCCAAGTCCGCCGACCAGAGATTCAGTACTTCGCGCACCCGAGTCTTATGACTCTCGGTGATTTGGTTCAGGAAGCTCGTGTTGCCGACGCTGTCGAAAATCCCTTGGAAGTTGTAGGCGATCTCGGTGACGCCGTTGAGGGTGTCGGCACCAAAGTCGGGATTGATGTGACGCGAAAGCTCTCGGGCCGCGCCGGTGAGATCCCGGTGTCCGGGATCGTCGTTACCGCCGCGCAGCTCAATGTCAAACGCTTGCGGGTCGATCGACTCGGTGAGGATGACACTCGTGATGTTGTCGTCTTGGCCAAAGATGCCGACATCCAAGGAAGTCGCCAGCGTGTCGCCCGCGGCTTGCAGCGAAAGTGGCGGCGCACCGATCACGCTTAGCGGCACCGCGGTGTCCGCACCCGCGCCGATGGTACCGTCGAGTTCCACGCTGATCGTCAAGATCGCGTCGACCGCCGGTGTCAAGCCAACGACGTCGATCAAGTCCTGAACCAGCGGTGCCGATCCGCCAAAGTCAAAGACGACGTTGCCGTCGCCGTCTAGACGCGCCGTCAACAGTCCCGCGCCGGTGTCTTCGAATCGGACGGTGACGCCACTCGCCGCTTCACCGAGGGTTCGCGATGCGAAGACGACGCGCAATCCGTCTTGCTGAAAATCAGTGACCGCCGAGGGGGTCACGCTGACTTGAGTAGGAGGCAGAATCAGGTCGACACGGTCGTCGACCGCAGTGCCGATTCGCAATCGCCACGTTCCACCTTCCAGCGGCACACCCGACAACTCGTTGATGTCATCGGCAAAAATCAACCGAGCCGTGTGCGTCGCCTCGTCATAAACGACCGTCTCGGGATGGAAACGCAAATCGTCTGTGGTACGGACCGTCTCCTGCGTCAGCAGCAGTTGGTAGAACCGCGGGTTCTCCGCCGAACGCTCCGTCGGGTTTCCGTTATCGTCGTCTTCGACGAAGAGCGGGTCTTCATTGAAGTACACAACGATCTCGTCGCGATTCTGCGAGAGAGAGCCGTCGCTGTTTCGAATCACCGGCTGCGGAACGACCGATTCAATCAGGGCGCCCAGGCTGAGCCGGAAATCGACGACTTCGCTCCGCGCGTTGGGATCGCTCGGCATGAACAGCTCGCCGTTGGCATTACGCAATCCGGTGATGCCAAGGCCCGCGTCATCGAACGCAAATACCTCGATCCGGTATTCGTCATCCGGCAGCGACTCAGCAAACCGGACGACGACTTCGTTCTGGTTCGGATCGCCCAGTGTGATCAGGCCGGGTTCAATCGAGATGTCATCATTCGTCCCAAGCTGCCCATCTGCCCCAGCTCGGCTAATTTGAATGCCGTCGAAAGACTGAGCGCTGATTACTTGGTCTTCGTCGAAACCGAAGGTCAGCACGCGCGGGGAGGTATCGCGGACCGTGCCATCTTCGATCAAAGCCCCTTCGTTGGGCTGGATGCCGATCAGTTGCGGACCGGCCAGCAGCATCCGCGACTCAAGCGTCTCTAAAAGCTGACGTCGCCGCGTGTCCCGCAGTTTCCGCGGGCGTGAACGCCGGGCTTTTGTGGGATGAACCGTTGACTCAGAGGTGTTCGACTCGTGACTGCCTGCGAAGAAGTTGGGCATCGAGTTCTTTCGCTTACGCGAAGCCATAGACCAGACCTTCAAGGGGGCCGACTCGAATCCAATGCAATCACAGTGGAAACGGGCGCGGCAGTGGGGTGGACAATCGTGTTGTGGCGTCATCGCCTGTCGCAAACGATTTTTCGACAGACGATTTGCCGGGCAAAACTAGGAATAATGACAAGCCGTCGCGCGACCGGGAGGACGGTCGAGAGACGGACGCCGAGTATAGTTCGGGCCGAAAAACCCGCAAATCATTGCAAAGGCTCGCCCCAAACGTCGACAAGATCTGACCCGTCCGTACCGATCCTGACGACGCTACGCCTCGTCCGATTACTCACACCGCCTACCCAAACGGGTGTGGCGATATTGCGGCGCGACACCTGGTCGGCTGCGTAATCGGTACTTAGCGTCGACGTTGGACGGAAAAGTGACATCAAAGTTCCGTCGATTCGCCAGCTTCTTGACCTCTGGGCCGTTCCTGACGGCTCCGCCCCGATTTGAGACGGCGCGTCGATGGGGGCCAACGGTCAAACATGGCCCCGAAGCCGGCCAACGAAAGGTCATACCTGAGGGATAACCCTCGGTTTTGCGGTGTACGGCGGTAATCGAGTGGGTCTGGTAGGCTGAATCGATTCTGTGGCAACCGGCGATCCGGCAGTCGATGCCGTTCGGCGGATCGCTTCGGCCGCGAGCCGCAAAATTGCTTGACCCCACCGGCGGGGACCTCTACGCTGTGCGTCGGGGTGTGGTGCCCTGGTTTTGTAGTCAGTCCTGGTGAATTCCGTGAGAGCTGCGCGATGGTTGAATCGGCTTGCAACCCAATCGAGACCACGGTTCAGTCCGTGAAGCATCGGATGTTTCTCGCCTCATTGCTGACCGGCGTTAGCCGCGGCGTTTTGATTGGCGTTGGGTGCGCTCTTTTGTTTGCGGTCTTGAGATCGACCGGGGTCACTCAGGAACACTGGAGTTGGGTCTTCGCAATGATCGGAGCCGGCGCCGCCGCGGGGCTGATCTGGGGCGCCAACAAGGGTGCTTCCAACCTCTCCGCCGCGCGCTTGATCGACGAACACTACAACCTCAAGGATCGATCGATTACGACGCTCGATTTCGTCAATCAATCGGAGAATGCGGAGCCTGCGAAGCGATTGCAAATCGAAGAAGCCGTCAGGCGAATCGAGCAGTCCAAGGTGAATCCCTGTGACTGCGTCCCCCTGGAGACTTGGAACAAATCGCTGCAATGGTCCGCCGGATTAGCCGCCGCGGCCGCAGTGTTGCTGCTACTCGGCACCGCTGGGAATAACAAGGTCGAAGCCAAGCAGTCGCTCGCGTTGGCGTCACAACAATCCATTGAGCTACGCGAGACTATGATTCCCGAGTTGGAAGAAGCTCTTGAGGATGTCGACGACCCGGAGATCGAAGAGCTGCTGAAAGAGCTTCGCGAGAAGGTCGAAGAAATGGAAACCGAGATCGTCGAAGAAAACGATCTCATGGCGACTCTTTCGGAAATGGAACAGTCGCTTGCCGATGCACGCGATGCGATGCAGCTTGAGTGGACCGACGCAACGATGAAAGCGTTGGCAGCCGCCATCAAACCTTCGGATGAACTCAAGAACGCAGCGGCTTCGATGGAGTCGGAGAATTACGAAAAAGCCAGCGAGCAACTCGAAGCTGTCGATCCATCCAAAATGGGTGACAAGCAACGTCGCGCCGTCGCCGACAACCTCAAGAAGATGTTGGCCAAGCTCGACCCAGGTCAAAACGGCCAACTCAGCGAAAACATTTCGCAACTCGCCGAGGGCCTCGAAAAGAAGAACAGCTCCGAGTGCAAGAAATGCCTCAGCAAGCTCGCCAGCCAGTGCAAGAAGCAAGGCCAATGCAAGAAGATCGGTCAGTGTATGGCTTGCCAACTAAACCGGCTTGCCGAATGCAAAGGGCAATGCCGTGGCCAGTGCAATGGTCAATCGAACATCGCTAAAAAGTCCAACAGCCCGAGTCTGAAGGCCGGCCGCGCGGCCAGCGGTCAACCGCTCGGCTCCGAAGCGACCAAGATCAACAGCAGCCGAAACGAGGAACAGCTCACCGGCATGCAAGGCGATGGCCCGAGCGAAACCGAAATCCTGCAAGCCCCTGAAGGCGAGCAGCAAGCGGCACGCAAGTTCGCTGGCAAGTACGACCAGTTCAAGCGCGAAGCCGAAGCGGTTCTGAACTCGGAGCCACTGCCGATGGGACATCGCGAAACGGTCCGCAATTATTTCGAGGCCATTCGCCCCAACAGCGAAGAAGCAGCCGAATAGAAAGCCACATCGTCTTCGCGGACGTAGCCACGCATTCCGGCAACACACCACCGCTCAAGTTGTTCGCAGCTTGAGCGGTTTCTTTTGCGCGTGACCGACTCACGATTGGGCGTTCAAGCGGTTCAATCCCGCCAGTAAACGAACGCAGAGAACGGCAACTTGATCGTTTTTCACAAAAGTGCCTTCTTTCAGTTGATCGATTCGTTCCACCCGTTTGAGTTTGGATGCGCTGGAGCCCGATGTCCAGGTAAAGTCATGTGCGATGTTTCCCGAGTAGCGAAACGTGAAGTCACGACAGTCGATCGCGGCGTTCGCTCTCACTCCCGAGCCGTCCGCAACCAGTTCGGTCGTTTCTTTCGCCGCCCAGTAGCGTCCGATCTCGCTGACCTTCATCCAAACGGTTTGTCTGTCGAAGCGAGACTTCAGCGCAAGCACCACGCGCTGGAATTCCTGGAACCCCGTTTTCTCGCCGTTGCAATACATCCCGGGCCAGTGGCAGAGCATCACCGCAGGTTCGCCTCGTCGAATCAGCTCTACCATCCGGCCTTTTGTCGCGTCGGCGTTGCAGTACTTGTCGGCTTCGACCGTTCGTGTCCCTTCCCAGCCGCCAAACCAATCGCCGGTCCCAGCCGGAACATTGACCGTTAAGTCAGCGACGCTCTTGGAGTCCGAAGTGTATTCCAACTTCGGTTCAGTGCTCTCGTCGCCCGAGACAACGTACTTGAAATAGTGCGGTAACTCACTTCCGAACACATCCCGAACAGCCTGATGGACCGCGACCGGTAGCTTGGGTTTGATGCGATTCCCAAACCCACCTGGCGTCGTGATGCCCTCACACGGAAGTCCACAATTCTTCAGGATCCGCAGTGCCAACGCGAGATACTCCGTGAGATGATCGACGCTGACATCGGACTGTGGATAGCTGTTCTCCATTGTTGCGGCCGTCGCCTTCTCCATCGGGCGACCTGTCTTGAGGTCGATCACCCGCGTGTGAGTGACCATCTCTGGATGAATGTCCCAGTTTGGCAGCATCAATTCGCGAACCAACGCGAGACTCCGTTCCAGTTGCGGCCGCGACCAACCGGGCAAACCGCGATCGAGCCAACCGACGCATGCGGGGTACGGCACGATGCTGTATTTACCTTTGACGCCGGCACCGGCGCACCACTCTCCAAACTCCCGCACAAACGAGTCGGGAATCTCACGTGGCCAGTCCTGCCACGGTTGCCGGTAGACCTCACGCTCCGGCCAAGCTTCCGCGAACTGGGGCATGCAAAAGTGCCCCATGTTCACCAGGCACGTCGAGTCATCAATGATAAATGACAACGGAACACGACTGCGCGGAAGTATCGCCTCTACTTGGGGTGCATTCGCCGCTTTCCCCGCAGCACGGGTTGCCAGCGCTGAGCCGAGACCAAGACAGCTCGCGGCGACAAAGTTCCTGCGGTCCATGACAGATTCTCCGGTCGTGGGTTGATCAATCGTGAAAACCGTGGGCAGTCTTTCCCTGTGCGGAGATTGGGCGGCTACGAAGTCGGTTGCGGAAAGCCCGCCATATCGCGTAGCGCCGGAAAGTGTGCCCGCCAGCTTCGTGCGGCTTCCACGTCGATTTCGACACTCAACACTTGCTCTTCTTCGTTCGCTTCGAAAAGCGGTTGTCCCATGTGGTCGAACGCGGAACTACGACCGTCAAAATCGAGCCCCGGTTCACGTCCGCATCGGTTGACGCCCACCACGGGTGCAAGATTCTCGATCGCGCGCGCCTGCAGCAAACGCACCCAGTGCTCGCTGCGTTTTTGGGGCCAGCAGGCAATCAGCGTGATCAACTCAGCACCTTCCGTCACGGCGGCTCGAAAGATCTCGGGGAACCGCAAGTCGTAACAAATGAACGGCGCGACGCGAACACCTTGCCAATCGAAAAGACAATGCGTCTCGAGATCGGAAGCACACGTCT
>JBCBLJ010000402.1:0-7366 GCA_038520195.1 Planctomycetota bacterium | reverse complement strand
GTCACTGAGGACAACGTTCTCACCGTCGCTGCGCCAGGCCTGCTCGGAAACGACGGTGAGAACGTTGTCCTCAGTGACCGTAAAGGATTCCCCTACACCAACAGGCGCATCATTGACGGGGGTAACTGTGAGCGAAACAGTTGCCGCGTCGGATGTGGCTTCGCCGTCGCTGATCGTGTAGCCAAACGTGTCAATGCCATGAAAATCTCCGTCGGGAGTGTAAATGAACTCACCGTTGGATCCTCGAGTGATGGTGCCGTTTTGAGGAGGGTTGGCTAGTGAGGCCGTCAATGTGTCTCCATCCAGATCCGTGTCGTTGGCGAACAGCGTTGTAAGCTCAATTGTGAGTACTTGGTCTTCATCGAGTGTGAGATCACTCCCGCCAACATCATCCAACGCAACGGGTGAATTATTCACGTCGATCGTGACGGTCGCGATGGTGCCTGCGTCTGCGTCATTTGCGCGGTAAGTGAATGTGTCATCGCCGGAGTGGCCAGAGGCTGGCGCGTAGGTGAAGGATCCATCTGCGTCGAGCACAAGAGTGCCGGCAGGAGCGTCTTCGAGAACCGCATACAGCGCGTCCCCTTCTACGTCGCTATCGTTCCCAAGCACTCCACCCGAGACGACGAGTGGGTTGGTGCCATCGTATGTGAAGTGAAACGAATCATCGTGTGAGACCGGTGCGTCATTGACAGCTGCAACAGAGATCAACGCGGTCGCTGGGGTTGAGTACGTGAAACCATCCCAGAGTCGGTAAGTGAAGGATGTCGCCCCGTTAAAGTTTGGCTGAGGTGAATAGGTAAAACTCCCGTCGGCCGAGAGTTCGAATGAGATGGCACCAGCTGGCGCGCCGATCAACTCCGCAGCGATCGTGTCCGAGACATCGACGTCATAGTCGTTCGACAACGCGCCTGTGTTCGCAGGCACTGACAGAATGGTGTCTTCCACGGCTGAAAAGGCGTCGTCATTAGCCGTCGGCGCATGGTCGACAATCACCGTGACGGTAGTCTCGCTACTGCTGAGCTCGCCATCATTCGCGACATAGGTGAATGCATCAGTCCCAGCCCATGACGGACTCGTCGGAGTATAGGTAAACGAACCATTCGCATTCACCGCCGCGGTTCCGTGTTGGCCCTGAGTAGCGATCGTTGAGAAGAGGACATCGCCATCGAAATCGCTATCGTTGGAGAGCAAGCCGTTCGCCGCGCTGACAGACAGTTGTCCACCCGGCTCGCGAACGTACAGATACGGACCGTCCCCAGTGGCGACAGGAGCATCATTCACGGGTGAAACGCTGATTGTGACTACCACCGGGTCACTCTGAGCCGTTGCGTCGATGGCTTCGTAGGTGAATTCGAAGTCGCCGTAGAAATCCGGGGCAGGCGTGAACTGGAAGCCGCCATTCGCGTCGATTGAGATGACTCCGTCATCAGAATGCGCAACGAGATTGGCGATCAGCGAGTCACCTTCGATGTCGGTGTCGTTCAGCAGCAAACCAGGGGCGGCGATCGACAATGACTCATCTTCATCGACCACATAGCCAGTATCTGCGACGGCGATCGGCGCATCATTGACCGCATCAATCGTAATGAATGCCGTTGCAACGCTCGACAAACCAGATGGATCCTGGACTTGATAGCTGAAATGATCCGTACCCGAGTGGTTTAGCGCTGGCGAATAATCAAAACTGCCATCGGCGGACCAGGACAGAAGAGTTCCCGATTGCGGCGGGGCGACAATCGAAACGACGGATAACGCATCGAAATCGGCGTCCGTGTCATCCGCTATGAGGCCAGAAACAGCCGCGACCGATTTGATCGTATCTTCGGTGACTGAATAGTGGTTGTCGATCGCAACGGGCGCATCGTTGATATTCCTCACGGTGACCGTGACTTGCGTCGGCTGTCCGTCTGCGTCCCCATCCGTTGGGAAGTAGGTGAACACGTCCGTACCGAAAAAGTCCAGGACTGGGGTGTAAGTGAACGATCCGTCGGCAGCAAGCGTGACCGAGCCATGATCGCCTTGGGCAATCAGTACCGAAGAGATCGGATCCCCCTCGACATCGGTGTCATTCGCAAGGACGCCGTCCGCCACGATTGTGACGGCTAGCTCCTCATCTGTGATGTACGCATCAACGTTCGCCTTGGGCGCATCGTTCACTGGTTGTACGTCGAGAGAAACCGGGATCGGCTCACTGAATTCGGTGCCATCGAAGACTCGATAGTTGAACGAATCCAAACCAAAGTAGTTTTCGTGCGGTGTATAGGTGAAGGAGCCATCGGCGGAAACCACGACGGTCCCGTGAGTCGGCTCAGAGAATCGCTCCGCGACAAGGGCGTCGCCTTCAACATCATCGTCGTTCGAAAGTAAACCGGGAGAAGAAACCACGAGCGGGACGTCTTCATTCGTGGCATAGGAATCCGGGTTGCCACCGACATCATTGACCGGCGTGACTGTGATCGGCACGTTGACGAGTGTGCTTGAGTCTTTCGTGTCATTGACTTGCAGCACAAACGAGTCTTGACCGTTGAAGTTGGGGCTCGGTGTGTAGGTGATTTGGCCGTCCGTGGTCCAGTCAAGCGTCCCATTGGTAGTCTCGGCGATCACCGAGAGACGCAAGTTGGAATCGGGATCATCAATATCCGATGCATTCAAGAGTACGCCGGGAACGGGCAGCGCGTACGCCGAATCTTCGGCTGTGGTGATCGCGAAGGGGGAGACTACCGGTGCGTCATTGACTGGCGTAATGTTGAAAGTGACGGTCGCCGTCGACTCGCTATTTGGTACGCCATCCGAGATAGTGTACGTCACAGTGTCTACACCAAAGTAGTCTTGCGGAGGTGTGTACTGGATCGTCTGCCCACCGATGATCGTTGCGTTGCCCAGGGTCGCTGATGTCTCCACCCCGATCACGCTGAGCGGTTCGCCGGAATCCGGGTAGCTGGTATCGTTGACCAGCACTTCGTACGCGGTTGGCGGTGCATCCTCAAGGATCGTGACGTTGTCGTCATAGGCGGTCGGTGCGTGATTGGAAATCAACCGAACGGACGTGCCCGTGTCGGAATCATTGTTGATCAGGCGAACAGTGAGCGTGTACGTCTCACCGGGAAAAAGAGACGAGATATCGACGGAAACCGTACCCGACTCGTTCGTCACCGAGGAACTATATGCGGAAAAATCACCCTCGGTGTGGTTGAAGAATGCGTCTCGGAATTCGGTGAAGCTTTCGACGACTGGATTGCCCAGCGTGTCATAGAGCGTGACCTCAAAGGCGTCGTTGACGTTGGAAGTGTCAGTCTCATCGAAGAAGGCTTGATACTCAAAGCGGAATTCGCTGGGATCGTTCGGGATCACAATTGGACGAGACATCGTCACAAGAAAAGAATCGCCTTCATGGATCGTTAGCGACCTTGTTTCGGACTGTGTTTCTTCAGCGACGTATCCTTTGCCGAGAGCCGTTCCACCATGCTCGACAATGTCCCAGCTCGTCGTCCGATACGCATTCTCGCCAGAGAGCGTGACTACGCCACCGAACTCTGCGGGCGTTCCAGGGTCGACGATTACTCCGTTAACAACTCCGTCGGCATCTCCGCGACCGCCATCCACCAGATGCACCGTGATGACATTGTCTTCGATCACCGCGCCCGTCTCGCCGTCATAACGGAACGGTACGAGCGTTCCCCCGATCTCGTCTTGCTTGTAGTAGGTGTGTGGCCGCGCATCTTCCGGGAGAATGATCTGAACTTCAGCGGAACCGCCTGGCTCGACCAGCACCTCAAAGTCGAACATGCCATAGGGCAAGGAGAACTGGTCACCAATCAGGTCCGTCGACGGGAGTGAGCGTACCTGCTGAAGCGGTTTTCCTCGCGCATCGAGCGTGACGAAGTCCCCCGATCCGGCTGTCGGAACACTCGTGACACCGATTTGTTCGTGGTCTAGTACACCGTCTCGGTTTGCGTCGCCGCCGAATGGTGAATTCGCTTCGACGGCATCAGTGATTCCATCGTTTTCAGAGTCGAGACCAAAGGCGACTTCCACGGAAGGACTTTGGTAGACGGCATCGTCGACTGTGGCGATCCCGACGACGGAATCACCGGGAAGAACAGGAGCATCGATCACCGCGCGATACGCTGTTTGACCTGTCTCTAGGTGAACCGACCCGATATAGAATTGCCGGGGGTCGGGTCCCGGTGGCAGTTCGTGTTCTCGCTGCACGGTTGCGGTCTGAAACACCGAGCCCTTTACCGAGTAGAAATCAACTGACTGAGCGCCGACTTCCTCCGAGACCGAACCCTCGATCACGATTCGGGTGTAGTCACCTTCACCATACTGATCCACGGTCCGAATCGAAATGGCGGGGGCGTTTACAGCTGTGGTAGATGTTTCGGCAGATTCGGTAACCAACTGATCAACAGAATGCTTTTCCAGCTTTGGCAACGGCTCCAGAGCGTTCGATTCTTCGACACTTTCACTGCGCGCCGTCGTTCCCGACTCTCCTCCAACGACATCGGCATTTGTGTTTGTGGGACTGGTTCCAACTTGAGCGTTTGCTTCGCCTTCGATTGTTGGCGGTCGGCCACTTCCACCACTCGACGCACGAGCGCTATTCGAATTTGAAGAGCTCATCGATGCCCCAGCGACATCTTGTGCCGTGGTTACTGCGGAAGATGGATTCGGTACCGAGGCAGCGTTGCCGCTCGCGAACGACACAGGCTCCGACTCGGAGACGAGACGGTCTTGTGATTCTTGTCGCTGCGGGTGCTGAAAGCTCGCCGCTTCGATGCCAACCGCTATCTGGGAGAACAGTTGAACGGGGCCAGCTGATGGACTTGAAGCCGCGACCCTCGGTGATTCAACCGAATTGACTTTCTCGCTGGGGTGGCGAAGCGGTCCAACAATCGATGAATCGGTCGACGCCGAATACGAAGGCTGCTGCGTGGTTTCAGCTTTGACGCTCGACGGATTCGTATCGACTTGCAGAGGCCGAGTGCTTGGTGGTGAGGCGACGGACTCTTGCAACATCAAAGCTGCGATCGTGTCACCCAACGCGGGTTCGGCGACCGGCAAGAAACTCCCAGCCGCGATGCGACCGCTTAGTTTCTCAGCAAGTGACCTTCGTTTCTTTTGGCTATTTCGACGAGAGTAACGTGATTGAGGGTTTCCGGATGAACGAATCATGTGCCCGCGATTGAAAGTGGAACTGCTTTGATCCCTCACAGGCTGTGCCCCTCAACCGACGAAGAAGGTCACAATCCGATCGCGGAGGCCAGGGGGTGCCAATCTGGCCATCTGTACATTCAGGCTGGATTCGTCGGTGAATCACGATGAGATGCCCGGTTATTACGGGCTCAATAGGGTGAATGAATCTTCGGTGAATCGCTGGAGAGGTTTCTCGACACCGCTAACTTTGGGCTCGCGAAACTGTCGGCGGGCAGGGACACCCACGAGCGGAAACCGGACGAGACCGCGTTTCCAACATCGCCGCACTCAGGGTCCAGGACTCTGAACTGAGTTTGAACTGTCACAAACGGGCGAAACCTCTTGCCGATTCTGGATGAAAGTGCAGGGCTTGCTCTAGCGGAGCCACTTGCGTGTGACTCTGATCTCTCGAAATTTGGCATCCGATCAACAAGACACTAACGTAAGGACGCTCGCGCCGAATTTCGGCTGTCTCCTTTGCCCCTGGCATCAGCTGTTTCAGTCGCGAGTTTCCTTTTTTCGCCAAGCTTCGGCACTGCGTGTGATTCGTCGGTTGGCTCGACCGCCAACGATTGCAGATGCTTCGAGTCTCGCTCGGAAACGCTATTGGAAATGGCAATTAACGTACTCGAACAGGAATCGCCAATGAGAAGACATACTCGCAACGCGAATAGCGAGATCACACGGATTTGCCCATACCGTCGCCCGGATCAACGAACGGGTTCTCTCGCGGCCTGGCGATGTCAAATCGTCGAAAGAATCGGTCGGCCGCTTTGTCTGGCGGGGTGAACCCGAATCGGCCGTGACGTTCCGACCGCACGCCACGGAGGAAGACCTCAGAAGCGTTGATGAAATCGCACTCCCCGACCTCTGTGGATTGGCTGCATCGAATCGAAACGCACTTGAAAAAGAAGATGCGCTGACACGTCTCGCAACAATCGTGGGCATCAGTCGCGTTGCAAACCCGGCTCTTGAACGAATCGAAAAGGCTATCCAGACAACGACAGAGAATTCGCGGTGGCTATGGATCAGGGGGCAGCATCTTAAAACTAGATCCAAACGAGTTGCGTACCGTTTTGGTTTTCCGTGTGCTCCCGATTACCGCAATTCCTCGCGTTTCAGTGCAATGCGATGCAACGATTTGCGTCAGTGCTGAATCAATGATATTCTTGCGCGAAGCTGGTGAAAACGCTGTAAATCGCGGCTTCTCTTATCGAAGAAACCTCTGGTTTGGGACCAGAAGGTCGCACGTTAAAATCGTGTCGCCCCGACTGAATTGCAAGTTTGCGTGAGTTGAGAACTCATCGGCCTTCATTGTGTTTGATCCTTCTCGTGTCTCAATCCTGGACACCAGCACGGCTGCGTGTCACGGCGAACCATTTCGGGTGGGGACGCGTCTTCTCAAGGTCCGACCACGCATTCTCGCTGGCCTTTGTTTGACGCCCGCCAAGAGGAAGTCGAATCTCGTCTCATCGGCGTGATCAACCTGAAAGTCGAAATGCTCGAGCCGTTCAAAGGGCGAGTCTACGACTCGGCGATGGGCGTGCGAATGAAGGGTAGAAACGCAGAGTCGCGGAGGACGCTGAGATTCTTGTTCGAGCATTTCCTCTGCGCTCTCTGCATCTCAGCGTTTCAAAATCTCGCCAGGGGTTAGCTATTTTACCAATGAAGCACGTCGAGACTTTGGAGGTCGGAACTTTCGAGGACTCTGAGGTTAAAGCGTCTTCATTCAATCGAAGATTCCATTCCTTGGTGGCATCGTCGGTTCGTGGCGTTGGCCGATGATATTCCGTGATGAGCTAGAATGGTGGAAATGCCCAATCCATATGAACCCTCCAACGATGCCCAGGTTGCTGCCGAAGCACCGCCGGCGAAAAGGCAGTCCGTCTTTCTTCTGCTGCTCGGCACGTCTGTTGCGTTTACGCTGTTGGGTCTTTGGCTCTGGTTGGCCGGCAACTCGCGGGAAGACAACCCTTCGGTGGAGTTAACCCAACGTCGGCTCTTTTCCTGGTTGATTGGTCTTTGGTTGCTAGTGTCGGGGCTGCTCATCGGCGTCTCGTCTTTCGCGTTTGCTGATGGTACCTCTTGCGTCCTCCTGAAAGTCGAATTGCTCGAGCCGTTCAAAGGGCGAGTCTACGACTCGGCGATGGGCGTGCGAATGAAGGGT
>JBCBLJ010000213.1:0-10892 GCA_038520195.1 Planctomycetota bacterium | reverse complement strand
GTGCCGTACTTCAGCCCGCGGAGGGTCATAAACCGAAACCACGTGCATCCATCGCCCGCTCTTGGATAAATCCCAAATCACGGGACTGTAGTAGACCTTGTGCCACGGCTTCTGCCACACGACCCAATCTTCGTCGGTACCGCCTTCCGCGGAAGGCGCTTCCAGCTCCGACCCAGCCATGACCGACAGCATCAGGCGACCATTCTGGGAGAGTTGCCAATGGGGTTCGCCGGGTTCATAGCTATCTGCCATGACCAACGAACTGAACGGTTGGTTCAGCGCATCGACACGGACCCAGCACGAGAGTGTCATTGCCGGAAATTCCCCCTCGACGCGAAATCGAACTCGTGATGCCGGGTGCCCGAGTTCGATCCCACGCTCGGGTTGACCGAATCGATTTGCGACACGCAGAGTCTTTCCGACAAGGACGGCGTTGCTAGAACCCTGATGAGAGCTTCGTTGTTCTGCTACACCGGAACGAATTTCGCGGAGGCCAAATGGAAAATGAGCGATCACTCGGGGGTCAACTGACAAGGCCAGCGTGAACCGTTTCCAAGATTCAAAACGTGCTGCGGTGTCCGCTCGGGCGTGATTCTCGATCGTTTGCTTCGATGCAAATTGCGACGGATCGATTGACGTTTCCGTTCCCGCCAGCAGCATCGACTCTCCGGTGGTCAACCGTGACTCACCTGACTCCTCCCTCGATTTAACCTTGACTTCTCCGTCCACGACCGCGACTTCGGACGAATCTTCATCAGCGTAGACAACAAACTCGGTACCCAGATCAATGATCTCGCTCTCCGCGGTCTCGACGACGAATCCTTGCGCCGCTTCGGGAACCAAGACACGGCACCGTCCCGTTTGCAACTCCACTTTCCAGTCCGAGAGCACGACCAACTCAGCCGGTCCCTCAACGACCATCGAGGCACCACAGAAAAAGTCGATCAGAATGCTCCCCTCAAGGAATCGCAATGGACCGCGCTGGATCGTGTCTCCGACTTCGTAGCGAGGTGACTGTTCGACCCATTTGACGGACTGCATTTGACTGAGAATTGCGTGGCCTGCCAGGAGTGGTTCCACCTGGTCTTGGGCGAACGCACTCGGTTGGCCGGCATTCATACTTGCCCCACCGCGGCTTTCACCCTCGACGACTCGAATTCCTTGCTCGTTCTCGTTTCCGCGGAACCAAATCGCGATGAATAGAATGCTCGCCGCAAATGCGAACCAGCCGGCGCCGCGCACCCACCACATCGGATCAGGTCGGGAAACGACATCCAAAACCTCGGGTTCGGTCTGCACGCCACCGGTGCGCAACTGGTATTCCAATGCCGCGATACCCAGGAACGCCTCCCGGCACTCCGAATCGTTTCGCAACTGATCTTCCAGTTTGGCGAGTTCCGTTTCGTCAATCGTGCCATCGAAATAGTGCAACATCCGCTTCTTGGCTGCGTCGTTCATGCCGTCATCTCCTTCATCCGGAACGAGATGCACTCAGCCAACTTGAGTCGCAACCGGTCGATTCGATTGTAGACGGCCTTCCTACTGCGAGACCGTGCGGATGCTAGTTCTTGGACCTGAAGCCCCTTGTCATAACGCTCACTGAGCAGCTTTCGATCATCGTTGGCGAGACGCGAAAGACAGTGCCTCAACGCTTGACATCGCTCCGCACTCTCGACAGCTACTTCGGATGCCGTTTCCAGAATCTGCTCGAGCGTCTCTTGGCTCAACTGTGGAGCCACGCGGCGATTCTGTTTGCGGTACTCCAAAGCCTTGAAGTATGCAAACTTCGCTGCCCAAGGAAAGAAAGGCCGACCGGGATCGTATTGATCGGCCTTTCTCCAGATCGTCAGTGCCGCTTCCTGAAGCACTTCGTCGACCGCATTTTGGCAACCAAGCAACGAGAAGAGGTAACCTCGAAGTGCGCGATCATGCTTTGTCAATTCGAGCACGAGTCGCTCGCTGGCACTCGCTGATTGAGCCGCTTCAAGAGGATCGGTATTCTCGGCCATCGAAGGGTCCCTCAAGTGTGATTGACTAAGAAGGTACGACTTCAATCGTCAACGTGACGGTCACAGCGGAATCGAGACTCATCTGGTCCCAAATGGTCACCGAGATGTTCTCCACTCCAACGAAACCCGAATCTGGTGTGTAAGTCAGCAGAGAACCTTCGCCCATCAGTTGGATGCTCCCGTTCTGCGCTTCCGGCTCACTCAGGAAATAGACCGTCCCCGCCGTCGGAATGGACAGGAACGCGTTCGCCGGCAGGAACTCCTCGGATGAATTGCTCGGGACGCGAATGGTCAGGTCCCTCACCGGTAGTATTCCGCCTGGTGGTGCGATCTCAATGAAGACCGTCGCAAAGTCCATTGCCCCGCTCGGGTCTGTAACGGCGTAACTGAATTCACCTGGACCAAACTTGGTTGGTGTGAATCGGAAGGTGCCGCTACCAAGATCATCCACCGTCCCTTCGAAGGAAGGAGATGCTTGAACCTCGAGCGGGTCTCCATCAACGTCGATGTCATTCGCTAACACGTCAATGATCACAGACTCGCCAAACTCGAGACTCACCGAGTCATCCTCCGCGATGGGGGCATCGTTGACCGGCAAGACCTCGATCACCCAGCGGACTGTCACCGTGTCATTCGGGTTCTCTTGATCATAAAGCGTCACGAATAGCTGTTCCGCCCCAAAGAAATCATCGTCGGGCGTGTATTCCAAGACATACTCTTCTCCTGACAACTGGAGGGTCCCGTCCTGCGGTTCCGAAACTGCTTCGATGGAATAGGACCTTTCGCTGGACTCGACCAAAAAACTGTCCGCAAAGACTGTCAGAGAACCGTCTTCGCTGACCACTGAGTGCAGGTCACGAAAAGAGGGCAAGTCCGTCTCAAGCACTTGGAAAACGAGATCGACCTCTTCAAGCAAGTTACCGCGAGCTCGATTTTGGTCGTAGAACGAAACCGCGAGTTGATGGGTGCCATCTTCCAGCTGAATCCCACGAATGAAGTCACCGTTGCGATCTCCGCCAAGCGCATAGGGCGTGACGTTCTCGATTCGCGTGCGACCATCGTTGAGCCGCAGACTCGCGCTCTCAATCCGTTCAGCGTCCGCTGTCACACCCTCGACCGCAAACAGGGTGACGCGTCGTCCCGAGACCAGATCCGAATCAATGGTACTTCCCTGAAAGACTTCCGTTACCACTTCATCCGTATCGGTGTCGGCAATGAAGAACTGGCTAATCGGATCCGCCGCCAACAGGCTTCGTCTCTCCAACCGTTCAACCCGATTCAATCGGCGACCGTTCGATCGTCGTTTCGCTGATCTGAGTTTGACCGGGTCGCCCCTGAATCTCTTGCTAAACCAAATCGTTGACATCACATTCACCGACCAAAGAGTACCGAACGAAAACGGAATTGATCTCAATTCCGCGGTTTGACTTACTCTTTCTTGTCCGCCCACAGACTGATTCCCCGAACGATCTGGAGCTTTTTCTAAACTGCCGCGAATAGGTGCGACTGCATTGCTCTTGATCGCCGGCAATCAGCTCGAACCGACAGCGTGATTCATCGCCCACCGCCCTTGTCATCTCTACCGGTCGCGATCCAACGCCGACTCCCGGAACCTCACTCGTTTTCTCCGAGGTCCAAGACGGCGACCTCGCGTGCAGGAATCCGCACGCGCACTTTCATTCCATCAACTTCGCCGGCAATTCGATGCCATTTCGCTTTTGCCTGACTTGGCGGCGCATGACCTTGTGAAAGTTCAGCCTGAACATGGACCGGGCTGCGAGTGGAGTTGACCATCCACAGATATCGAGACCGCTGGCTTACCTGTAAACGAGCGACGATTCGATCGTTGTCGACACGGACATCGGGTGTCACGCCTGCCCAAGCCGCCGCGTCGGAAAAGAAACGACGCGTGGATTCATCACCGCGGTTTCCATAGCGGTAGTAGCCGAATCCTGGGAACGTTCCGATCAACCGCGTCCGGCCACCGCCGTACTCGTGGTCAACGCCGGCAATGCGACCATCTTGGTAGCGTGCGAACGACACTCCGCCGTTAAGTCGATAGGACTGCAATGCCAACCCGCCCGCAACGTCGTACTCATCTCCCACCCGAAAGCGAACATCCTCCAACAAGTCCGCGGTGAGTTGGTGATCTTGTTCCGAGACGCCAAACAATTCACCAAGTTGATAGCCCGGTTGTTTCGTAGACACGCGTCCCAGGTCTCCATAGAACGCCGGCAGCCCCTCGCAAATGAGCTTTCCACCGTTTCGCACGAACGCTTTCAGTTGTTCGACGACACTTCGTGTCAGCATCATCGGATAGGGCAGATAGAGCGGTAGGTTGCATTGCTCGATTCGATCGACGGGAACGAAGTCAACTTGGAGATTGTGATGCAGAAAGCCTTGATAGGCGCCGACGATCGAGTGGTAATACGAGTCGGTATCCTGCTCGCGAACCCACGCGAGAATCTGACTTTCGGGAACGACCAACAACCCCATTTGGCTGGTGATTGGTTTGGCCGCCATCAGGTCCTCATTCGATTCATCGTTTGCCCACCTCGCAATCTCCGAAACCGAACGACTGCGTCCCGTCGGAGAACCGTCCAGCGCGTAGAATGCAAACGAGTCAGCGAACGGTCCATCTTGCAAGGGTCGCCAGCGTGGCGAGAAAATCCCGCGGGCTCCACCGGCGAAATGTGTCATGCAATACAGACTCACATCGCTTGGTGTTGACACGCGGCCACGATTAAGCGGTTTGCCTTCCCAATTCCATTGATTGCCCGAAGCTTGCTCTCCGCACCAGAAAGGCTTGCCCTCGGCGGCGGAACGGATGATGTCCATGTTCATCCAGTGTTGCCATCGATCCGCCGTCGCTTCTTCGAAAGCTCCGCCGCCGCTGTAACCGTAAACGTCAACCGATCTCGCGGCTTTGAATACCGGGTACGTGCCAGGTCCGACTCGTTCGATGACTCCACGCGGAATCGCGTGAGCCGCGATCAAATGATTGGGATCATTCTTGCGAATCACATTGACGCGCCACCGAAACAAACGCATCGCATTGTCGACACGAAACAACGTCCAATCGATGCTGTCGGGGTAGGGACCGACGACACCCGGGGGCATGACCTGAGACCAATCCGTGTAACTGTACCGGTACCAAACCTCGCCCAGTGTCTTCAGATCGCCGTATTTCGCCCGCAACCACTCTCGAAACTTCTCCGCGCTTGCTTCGCAGTGACAGCCACCGGCATCACCCAATTGATTCAGTTCATTCCAAACGTCATACCCGCCCAGACCGGGATGATCACGGTACCGTTTTGTGAGTTCAACAAGAAATCGTTCGGCGTGCTTTTTTACATCTTCATTGTCAAGGCAAAGCCCCGGCCATCCGCCCACCGCCGCGGCGCGAGCGTAATGATTCGCACGAGGTCCTTCGTCGGGCGTTTGTACGATGGCCTCTGGATACTTGGCCCATGCCCACTGTGGCGCGGCGCCCAAATATTCGCCGATGATCGTTTTCAGACCGTGCTCCGCCGCCAGATCCAGGTGGCGATCGTAGTCGCTGAAGTCATAACGCCCCGGTGAGATTTCAATCGCTGACCAAATAAACCAGTGTCGAAAGGCACGCATGCCGTCGCTGGACGCTTGTTCGTAGTCGCGAGGCCAATCCACTTTCGGCGGACTACTTTTCCGAAAGTAGACCGCTCCAATGGGGACACCTGGTAGGCCATGTGGATGTTTGTTGTCGTTGTCTCGGCTAGGCGACTGCGCACGACAGGAAGACGGACGCGTCGGCAGCGAGTGAATGCCGCCCAGTGTGGCCGCAGCAGCGAGACGCTGCAGAAACGTCCTCCGATGTGCGTCGAATTTTCCGTCACTCATGGCAATGCTCGCCTTGAAATGGAGGCAGCCCAAACGAAGCATCAGCCGCACGGCGGTTCGCCGCATGACCAGATGCCGAGATGCCCATGAAAAACGCACCACGGGCCCATGTTCAATTGGCGGTCGCGACTCAGATTCCCCGGCAATTCCGTCGGATTCGGCGGCTTTTCATCTGTTTGCCAAAAGGCAAAGCCACACCCAAGTCCAATGAGGAGTTTCAAGACCGTTCAGTGATGACGAAAAACGGATCAGGACCGTGACCTGGCGGGCGGACCGCCGCACATGCGGCAGGCGCGAGCTCGAAACAAAGAGGATCGAGCGTAGGGCCGACTGTCAACCAAAAGGGTCTCACGTCACGCGTTACCGCAGAGGCAAAACCGGCATGGTGTCAAAGCAAGTTCGATCGAGACTTTCTCCCGTCGCCTGCTGACAGATCAGGATCCGCCGCAAGAAAACTTCGACGTGACCCGATATCGAGGTCCAGCGCAAAGCGTGCACGATGTCTCTGCTCGAACGATGACCGACCGCTGCATCGCGGTGAGTAACCTCCGTCGCTCAACTCAGTCATTCCACCCAAACCACAAACGCGCAAGCAAGAAAATCCGCAATACGCAGTCGGGGCGACAAGACGGCTATAGAACTATTTCGCACCAATTCATTTGTGGAACCGAGAGAGTTATCCGTGATGTGCAAAGCACTTACGTGATCTAGGTGCGCAGCGACCACCAGATCGCGGCTGTTGGCGTCGTTACTCAGCCTTCAGATCGACTCTTTGACGTGTGCGTCGCGGGGGGAACACTAACAAGTGCCGGGATTGGGCTTTCGAGTTTTCGCTTTGTGGGTGGCGACGTCACGCCGGTCCAACTCGAATCGCTACTGTCGCTCTCGTGAGTCCGGTACATGTAGACTTTCGGCTAAAATGCAAACAAAAGTCGGGAAAACAATCCCAGTGCGCCAGCACAATTCACGGATTGAGCGGAATCACGAAGAGCCCACTTCCAGCTCTGCCAGCCCAAACCCAACATGAATGAAACGTCGCTTAGTTTGCTGCACCGCCTTCAACAGTCTTCCGAACCGGAGAGTTGGGATCGGCTCGTCGCATTGTATGCGCCGCTCGTTCGGGCATGGCTGCGAAAGTACGAGGTCCAAGACAGCGACGCGGAAGACCTAATGCAAGAGGTCTTGCTGGCCGTATCGAAGGACGTTCGCGGATTCGATCACAGCGGGCAGCCGGGCGCTTTTCGGGCGTGGCTCAAAGCCATCCTTGTCAATCGGCTGCGGAAATTCTGGCGCTCCCGAGACCGCCGACCGCAAGTACGGGCTGATTCGGACATCGACGCCCGATTGGCTCAACTGGACGACCCGCGAAGTGAGATGAGTCAGATTTGGAATCGCGAACACGATGAATCCGTCCTTCGACAGTTGCTGGCACTGGCCGAGCCTCACTTCACGCCAGATACCTGGACAGCATTCCGTCGCGTGGCATTGGAGGGCGCGAAACCCGACGTGGTGGCCACGGAACTGGGGATTTCGCGGAATGCCGTGATCATTGCTAAGTGCCGTGTTCTCAGCAGGTTACGTCAGGAATCCGAAGGTCTGATCGAATCTTCTTCCGTATTTTTCACCAACAGCTGAAATGCTTTGGCGCCTGCGGGACTTGGTAGTTAGCGGCCCATCATGCGAGTCGGGTAATCCAGTGTCCTGAGACTCCCACGGTGACCCTCCGCCAGAATCGACCCGGAACGAACCACGAGTATTCCATGCCCGAGCCATCCCAGCACCCCAGCCACGACCAACTCAGTGCCTACAACCTTGGTCAGTTGCCGTCCGAAGAAGCGGTCGCAATCGAGAGCCACATCAGCGAGTGCGAGCCTTGTTGTGACACCATCGTCAGCTTGTCATCTGAAGACACGTTTGTTGGGCTCCTGAAAGCGGCCAGACAATCGCCCACCGATCAAACGCTGGACCAAGAAATCCGTGATGTCAGGCAGCCCGAGTCGGATGTCAAGCAGCCGGAGTCGGACGACACGATCCCGAGACCTTTGGCAGAGCATCCTCGCTATGAAACTGTCGGTCTGGTAGGTAAGGGCGGCATGGGGCGAGTCTACAGGGCCCGGCATCGAATGATGGATCGTTCGGTTGCCTTGAAGGTCATCAACCGCCAATGGATTCGCAAAGCGGAAGTCATCGACCGGTTTCACCGGGAAGTGAAGACAGCGGCGAGTCTTGATCATCCAAACATCGTGACGTCCCATGATGCGGAACAGGCTGACGATCTGCATTTTCTGGTGATGGAATTCGTCGACGGGGTCGACCTCTCAGACACCGTGAAGCAACGTGGTCCTTTGCCGATCACTGAAGCGTGCGATTACATTCGACAGGCGGCTAAAGGGCTGCAGTATGCGCATGACCGCGGGATGGTGCATCGCGACATCAAGCCTCACAACCTGATGGTCACCCAGGACAACATCGTCAAGATCCTCGACTTTGGTCTTGCTTCTTTGACGCCGCAAGCCACTCCGGACGAACCCATCAGCGAAGACGCCGACGGGAACCTGACCATCGCCGGAGCCATCATGGGAACTCCGGACTTCATTTCTCCAGAGCAGGCGCAGGACGCTCGCAATACGGATGGCCGCAGCGACATCTACAGCCTCGGAATGACTCTTTACTACTTACTCGCCGGACGTGTGCCGTTTGGCGAGGGATCGGCGGCCGAGAAGCTTAAGAAACATGCTGAAGCCGAGCCGGCATCGCTGAATCAGTTTCGCGATGACATTCCGGGCGACCTTCAAAAAATCATCGACCGCATGACGGCCAAGAATCCGCAAGAACGATTCCGCACGCCGGCCGAAGTCGTGGACGCCTTGGAGCGTTTTAGTAAAGAAACGGATCCCATCGATTCACGACAGCCGCAGCCGCAAGTTCATTCGCGTCGAGACAAGCTTGACTGGCTCCCGCTGACAGCCATCGCGGCCATTTTCTTCGCCGTGATCGTTGCCGGCATCGTGTACTACATCCAAACAAACAAGGGCGTCGTTCGGGTCGAGGTGACCGACGATTCACTGGCCGTGGAAATCAGTGGTCAAACCGTGACCATGAAGGATGGGGACAACGAGCCTTTTAGAATCCAGGCCGGCGAGAATAAACTTCGCGTCCGCCAACTCGATTCGGGTTTTGAGTTTGTGACGGATAACTTCGAAATCCTTCGCGACGGTGAGATCGCCTTCAAAGTCGACCTGATCGCCGGTGAGGTGGTTGTTAGTAAGGATGGTAATCCGTTTGATCGGGGTAGATTCTCACGCGCTGAACGCACGGCAGTTGCTGGTGGTGTCGACAGTCCTGCGTCTGAAATGAGAGACCTTCAATCAGGGGTCAACGCCTATAAACGGCGTTTCGATTACGACCTCAGTCTCGTCCCCGCGGATGTGATGACAGTTCATGGATATCGGCCTCATCAAATTCGCCAGGACGACCGCTTTCGCAAGATTCTGACAACGCTGGATCAGGGTGGACCCAACACCTTCCTGATGGACGGGAATCTCGAACAAGTTCTGACTCTGCAATGGGCGAACGAAGATCACACCTACAGTCAACCGATCTTTGTGCTGACCGTTATCGATAGCACCGCCATGGAATTCGCCAGGCAGAAGCTTGGAGTTGAGATCACCGAAACCGCGTCAGATGCGTCTCGGTGGGACTATCACCCGGTCCGATCCGATGACCCGGCGCCGATGCCGAAACAGCAATTCGTTCGTTTCGTCAACGAAAAGACATTGGTTCTCTCGTCAAGAGAATTCCTGGATGCTCATCAAGTCGCACTCAAAACGCGTTCCAATCAACAACTGTTGGAGATCGCATCCTCCCTCCCAGACGCCGCGCTGTGGGCGATCGGCAACACGTCCGACAAGGCATTTGTGGAGGAAATCAAATTCCACTTCAGTGAATCGTCTTTAGCAACAACGTTGATGACACAACTTCCGATCTGGGAAGACACAAGTCACTTGGCACTGTCGCTGACCCTGGACGATTTTCCCAGCTTGCAGTTGTCCGCCCACGCGCTATCAGCAGATCGGCAGAAGCAAATCACTCAAACTGCAAGAGCCGTGCCTGTCACTTTGGCCAATTTGCTACGTGCCTCCAGCGATGGTCGTGGAGCTGTCGACGCCACCACCATCGGTGTGCTGATCAACGCCCTGAACGGGGCGACGATCAGCGAGCCTTCGAATACCGAGACGCGCATCAGTATCTCGCTCAAGGAAGCGGAGCCGCACCTGTTCCGCACACTGAACGCCTATTTTGATCTCGCTCAAGCCAAACGGCGGGCTTTCAATGCCGCCTCAGTGAACAATCTCCGGCAGATCGGAATGGCGTTCATGATGTTCGAGCAGGAACACGGTTACCTTCCATCGGTAAACACAGAGCTTCCGGAGGCGAAGCACCCCGTTTCCTGGCGGGTCGCGATTCTGAAATATCTCGATGACAGCCTTTACGAACAATACAAACTGGACGAGCCGTGGGACAGTGACCACAACAAGACGTTGCTGGAGAAGATGCCGGACTTTTATCGTCACCCGGGGCAGGAAAAGGGAATGACAAGTACGTGCTACGTGACACCGGTCGGTGAGAATACGGCGACTGGAGATGGCAATGCAACCATCAAGACGTTTGAAGATTTTACCGACCCTCCTCAAATGACGATTCTCGTCGCCGAAGGCTTCACCAGCATTCCCTGGACACAACCCGAAGATCTTCGGCCCGATGGCGAAACCACGTTTCCGTCTGTTCATTATGATCCCGACGGCTGGAATGTGATCTTTGTCGATGGATCCACTCACTTCATCCCATCCGACACTCCGGCCGATGTGCAGAAGGCGCTGATCACGCGGAACGGTGGTGAAAAGATCGAGAATCTAGATAGCACTTGGAAGAAAGTGGACTCCGCTTCTGTCGATAAGCCGGATGACCCACAAGCCGTTCCACCCGAGCAGCCTTTCAGCGAAT
>JBCBLJ010000663.1:0-4858 GCA_038520195.1 Planctomycetota bacterium | reverse complement strand
TGCGCACCACCTTGATGGCGACTGGACATCGGAGCGACGCAATCCGAAGTTGGGCTGTTGGCGCACAACTCTCGATTGGGTGGCAAGATCGTGTAGCAGCTTCCGAAAAGCGGCAAATAATCGGCCCAGCGAAAACCGCGCCCGTTCACGGCATTGAAAGTCGCCACACCCGGTGCCCAAAAACGCGGCCGCTCCGGATCAATAAGCGTTCCGTCGTCAAAACACAGCGAAGGATTGTCGCGCAACATATCGCCCGTCCCGTTGGGACCGTCCCATCCGGTCGTGGTCACATCGCGATCCCCCAAGTCCGTCGAGATCTCGCCGGCAGCGAGCGTGTTAGACAACCCATCGAGGACATCACGGAATCTTGCCTCTCCTTGCGGGACGAAGAAGCCGCGATTCTTTGCGCGACCGCGTGTCGCGAATCCGTTGTTCTCCGGATAGGGCAATCGATTCGCGTTCGAACGCACTTGAAGAAAACCGTCGCGACCGCGCCATGACGAGTCGCCGAGACATGCGACATAGTTGGTCCTACCCAGGGCGGGGAGGCCAACGCCGGGGTCGCTCGGGCAACGAAATGTCGGAATCTCGGTTGCCCACGGCTGGTACTGACGTCGATTGGGTGTCGGCCCCATCGCGGGGAAGACATTGGTCCCATCGTCAAACGGATTCGAGATCGTTTCCCAAAGTGCTTGTTGCTCGACGAAGGGCGTGATCCCAACGAGAAAACTCAATCGATGGTTCGCCCCAGTGTCCGATGCTGCCCAAATATCGGTGGGTACGGTCGGGTGCGTCCCGGAACCGTGAGTCGGTAATCGCTTGTAGGTCGAATGATAATTGTGGATCGCGAGTCCAATCTGCCGGAAGTTGTTGCTACAACTCATACGCCTCGCGGCTTCCCGCGCTGCTTGCACGGCGGGTAACAACAATCCGACCAAAATGCCGATGATCGCGATCACGACCAGTAGTTCGACCAGCGTAAAGCCGTGTCGCGAAGAAAAACGATTCATCAAATAGAACTCCCAAAAGCGAGAAAACGAGGAGAAGAGTGATTCGATCCGATGAGTGATTCAGAGCAATTTCGAAAGCCTCGATGCTTTGCCCAATGGAACGGTGACCGGCATGAGTTGCACCGCCTTGATTTTGACGATGACAGCCGTGCCGCAGGAGCACTTTGATGAAACCCAACGTCGCCGCCTTTCCCAAGTGCTTTCTCGATCGCATCGCCGGTGAACGATCGATGACGGTCTTTGAGTGGATCGAGATGGCGCGCGGGCTTCCGGCGCGCGGCCTCGAGATGTACGACGGCTTCTTTACAACGCTCGAGCCGGACTACCTCAATCGTATTGCTGAAGCGATCCACCAAGCCGGTTTCGTGATGCCAATGCTGTGTTGCTCGCCGGACTTTACCAACCCCGATGCCGACTATCGACGTGCGCAAGTTGAGCGACAATTGGGAATGATTCGAGCCTGCCATCACCTGGGCGGAGCTGGTTCGGTTTGCCGTGTGTTGAGCGGACAGCGATACCCGGGTGTGAGTCGCGCCCAGGGAATTGAGTGGGTATGCGAGTGCTTTGAGCAACTCTTGCCACTCGCCTGCAGTCTCGGTGTCGTGCTGGGTTTGGAAAATCATTACAAGGATGGCTTTTGGAAGTATCCCGAATTCGCACAGAAGCAGGATGTCTTTCTCGAGTTGCTCGACGCCTTCCCTGAGCGCGAATTTTTTGGCGTCCAATACGACCCGTCCAATGCCGTGGTGGCCGGGGACGATCCGATCGAATTGTTGCGAAACGTTGCCGACCGCGTCGTTTCAATGCACGCGAGCGATCGTTACTTGGTCGAAGGAGCGAAGTTAGAGGAGCTAAAACAAAGCGACGGAACGATCGGTTACTCGGACAAACTGTTGCACGGCGTGACCGGCGAAGGACTCAATGACTACGACGCGATCTTCGGCTTGCTGGTCAAACACCAATACAAAGGATGGATCAGCATTGAAGACGGCATGAACGGGCTCGATGAAATGAGGCGTTCGCTGGACTTCTTGAACGGTATGGTCGACAAGTACTTTCCGGATGGCAGCGATGACTAAGGTTCGCGCGGGGCTCGTAGGTTGTGGAAAGGTCGGACAACTGCACGCGCGTGCCTTGACGTCGCTCGACGAAGCGGAGTTCGTGGGCGTGTGCGACACGACGCGCCAGCGGGCGACTGAATTCGCCGAACGATACGGCGTCACGGCCTTTGAGTCGGTGGATGCGATGGTGCGCCGCGGCGGTGTGCAAGCGGTCATGGTTTGCACCCCGCACCCGCTTCACGAATCGCCAACCGTCGAAGCCGCTCGAGCCGGGGCGCACGTGCTGGTGGAAAAACCTTTGGCGTCGACGCTTTCCGCTTGCGACACGATGCTGCGGGCCGCCGACGAATCGAACGTCAAACTCGGAATCGTTAGCCAGCGAAGGTTCCTTGAGCCCGTCCAGCGGATGAAAGCCGCCATCGACGATGGCAAGATCGGACAGCCGATTCTTGGTCACTTCGTCATGTACAGTTGGCGTGACGAATCCTATTACGCATCGGACCCGTGGCGCGGAACGTGGGACGGCGAAGGCGGCGGCGTTCTTGTCAACCAATCGCCCCATCAACTCGATCTGCTCCAATGGTTGATGGGTGAGATCACCGAGATTTCGGGCTACTGGGCGAATCTGAATCATCCCACGATCGAAGTGGAAGACACCGCCGTGGCAAACCTTCGCTTTCGAAGCGGCGCCATCGCGAACCTGATCACCAGCGTCTCGCAGAAACCCGGCATCTACACCAAAGTTCATATCCACGGCTCCAACGGGGCGTCCGTGGGTGTGCAGACCGATACCGGTGCTTCGTTTGTGGCGGGGATGAGCGAGATCGTCGAACCGCCGTTGAACGATCTTTGGACGATTCCCGGCGAAGAAGACATGCTCGCGGAATTTCGCGAAAGCGACCGCAAGCGATTTGCGGGCCGCGATGCGACGCAGTACTACCACACACTGCAAATCCAAGACTTTCTGCGTGCAATCCTCGAGGACCGATCGCCGTTGGTGAGCGGAAGAGAGGGACGAACCGTCGTCGAAATGTTCACGGCCATCTATCGCTCCAACGAACAGCGGCGCCCCATCGAATTCCCTCTTGAGTCTTGCGATTCGAAGTAAGACGGGTTCGCGCATTTGCTGGACGTGAGCAGGTTCATGTCGGGACAAGCATCCAGCGGCCAGTCTCGGCGGAACCGCCGCAACCGTAGAAGCTGGAAGTGGACAGGGACTTTCTCATCCCTTGTAATACGGACGAGTCGAGCATCTGGCGTCTTACTTGACTTTTTGCTTCCTTTGATTTTCGTCCGCAAACTCGTCCAACCGTCGACCATCATTCATGGCTGCCTCGCTTCCTTCCGCCCTGCTTCTGGCTCTCACGCTACTCGCTGGCACCGTGTTTGCTTCTCCTCCCAACATCGTTTTCATGATGGCAGACGACATGGGCATGGGTGATACCAGTGCCTACCAAGACTTCAACGGTAACTCCGATGCCGTTCAAGTTCACACGCCCAATATGGAACGCCTCGCGCGGATGGGCATCCGCTTCACCGACGCACATACACCCGCGTCACGATGCACGCCGACTCGCTATGGCCTGCTCACGGGACGCTATCCGTGGCGAAACCGACTTAAGTTTTGGGTGCTATTCGGCTCCCAAGGTGACCCGATGATCGAGTCCGATCGTCCGACCATCGCGTCAATGCTCAGAGACAACGGTTATTCAACGGCGATGTTCGGCAAATGGCACGTCGGGCTACGCTATCGCCAAACCGATGGCAGACCCGCGTCGGGTTGGCTTGACGCCGACTTAACGAAGCCCTTGCACACGACGCCGATCGACCACGGATTCGATGTCGCGCGTTTTACGTCTCGGTCACACGACACGTCAGGCCCTGATCCGTCAATCAAGAAGCCGAAGAAGAACAAGAGAAATACTCCCGATCAAATGGTCGGCCCCGGTCACATTCACGGTCGAAGCGCCATCGGTGTGACCGGCGACGGAAGGAAACTCGTCTCCCAAGGACCGAAGGCGTACATCCTTAGGAAACTCGGCAGTCGGCACTCCGACCACGCCATCGGGTGGCTGAGCGATCATGTGACAAGTGAGTCAACCCAAACGAAGCCCTTCTTTCTCTACTACCCATCAAACTCCAACCACGGGCCCTACACGCCCGATCAATCGATCGATGGAGTCTCCGTCGCGGGCGCCGCGCGAACGGTGGCCGGTGAGCCGATGGATAGGCGGCATGACTTTATCTTCGAGAACGATGTCGCGTTGGGGCGTTTGATGGACTGGCTCGCGAACACACCTGACCCACGACGCAACGGCAAACCGCTGATCGACAACACCTTGGTCATTTTCACGAGCGACAACGGTGCCGAAAAGAACAGTGACATCGCGACGGGGCCGTTCCGTTCCAACAAAGGCTCGTGTTACGAAGGCGGCCATCGAGTCCCCTTCATCGCTTGCTGGCCGGTTGGCAGTGTTGGTGATGGTGACCCAACGACGCAAGGCAAGAGTAGTGCCACGCCGATCGGTCTGCACGACATGTACGCGACGTTCAGCGAATTGGTGGGAGTCGACCTCCCGGATTTGCGATCCGGCGCGAAGGGCGGCGAATCGACTCGTACCGCGGCGACGGCGGGATCTGATTTCGATTCCTTGTGATCGTGAACGAAAAGCGGAGGTCGGCTCGGCATCGGTTGACCGCGTAGCGCCGGGAGGACGCTAAACGAGTCTTCGCCGCCCTTCGCGCCGGATCGCAAATCCGGGAGGTCGACTCCCACCAATTCGCTGA
>JBCBLJ010000361.1:0-7972 GCA_038520195.1 Planctomycetota bacterium | reverse complement strand
TTCGGCGATGGTGACATCAGCTTGTAGAGCAGTGCCCCCGTCAGCGCTCCGAGAAACGGCCCAATGAGATAGATCGGCAGTTGCTGAAGTTCGCCGCTGACCAAAGCCGGTCCAAGGCTTCGGGCCGGGTTCATCGACGCCTTGGTCAGTGGACCGGCGACCATGGCTTCCATCAGGATCGTCGCACCGACGGCGATGGCGGCGGTCACCGATTCCTCTTTCGCGCCCGTCGAGACGCCCATGACGACCATCATCAGAATCGCCGTCATGACAAATTCGACGGACACTGCCGCTGCAAATGGAAGCTCGGTGGTCGTCGCGCCGAGTGAGGCGTCGTTCATGCCGACAACAGCCAGGATCGACGCGGCGGCCGCGGTCGCGCCGACGCACTGTGCGATCACATAAACAAGACAATCAACCAGTGGCAGCTTACCTTGGGCCGCGAAGGCGACGGTGACGGCGGGATTCATGTGTGCCCCGCTGAGCCGCCCGGTCGCAAAAATCATGACCATGACCACCAAGCCCCAGGTGATCGCAATTCCTACGTGCGTCAGGGCGGATGTCTCCACATCGACCGCCATCGCGCCACAACCCAGCAAGATCAGGCAATAGGTGCCCAGGATTTCCGAAAGGAATCGTTTGGGTAGTGGAAGCGACATTGAGGATCAGTCCTGTTTGGAGCGCTGAAGGTAGGCGTACAGTCCGACGAGCGTTTTGGCGTCACGAATCGTACCATCGCCGATCCAGCTTTTGATCTCTTCACGCGAGGCAATGCGATTTTCGATCTGCTCGGTCGCTTCTCGATGCGGCGTCCCATCGACGAGTTCGGTGGCTACGAAGAGGTGCATTCGCTCGTCGCAAATGCCCGGTGCGGAATAAAATTCGTGGATCAGCTCCAGTCGACCGGCGGTGTACCCGGTTTCTTCGGTGAGTTCACGAGCCGCAGTGACTTCGGCGGACTCGCCGGATTCGCGCGTCCCGGCAGGCAGCTCCAGGAGCGTTTCTCCGACCGTCGCGCGAGTATTTTCGATTAAGACGACACTTCCGTCTTCGAGCACCGGCATCAAGACCACGGCGCCGGGATGACGGACCACCTCGCGTTGGTACTCTTTCCCATCGGTTCCTCGGAGGATCAACTGGTGCACGTTGAATCGGCTACCGCGGAGCAAAATCGGTTCGTCGTTCTGGTTCATTTTGATGAAGTGCCGGGTGGTCGTGTTGCGAGACAAACGTCGCGCAGGTTCGGCGACGAACGCTTGTCGGAGTTCCTTAACGAACGTCCTGACGGGGCTCGGTGTCGGGAAAGTTATTGGTCACCCACCAAGTGCGACAGGGGGCGAAACGCTCACGCGATGTTTGGATTCTTGAACTGCAATAAACCGGTCGGATTTTCGTCGCGTGACCTCGTTAACGTGGTTCAAGGACGGATGCGTGGAAAGCGGATCAAGGTCGGGCACTGCGGCACGCTCGATCCGCTGGCCGACGGCGTTCTTGTGCTCGCCGTCGGGCCCGCTTCGCGATTGGTTCCCTACGTGCATCAGCTCTCAAAGAGCTATCGCGCTGAATTCCGCTTGGGGGCCGAGTCACCGACGGGTGATCTGGAGGTGGAACCGACGATCCACACCGATGCGCCTCGGCCGTCTCGCGAAGCTCTCGAGCGGATCGCCGCCGGGTTTGTCGGCGAGATCTCCCAAACCCCGCCGTCCTATTCGGCAGTGAAAATCGGCGGTCGCCGCGCCTACGACATGGCTCGCAAGGGACAGCAGGTGGAGGTCCCGTCGCGTCGGGTGAAGGTCTTCGCGTTCGACATCCTCGAATTGGACTACCCGACGCTCCGTGTCGAGATCACCTGCGGAACGGGAACCTACATTCGAAGTTTGGGAATCGACTTGGCGGCGGCCGCGGAAACGACGGCGGTGATGACATCGCTCACCCGAACGCGCGTGGGCGAATTCGCGTTGGAAGATGCCCTCACCATCGATCAAATCCGCGAAGTCGACCTCGAATCGGTTTTGTCGCCTGCGGAGATGGGAGTGCGACAGCTCCACCAACTCTCCATTGACGAGGATCAGGAAATCACGCTCCTCCACGGCCAACCGCTGCCCTGGGAGACGCAGATTCCCGTAGGCACCGAGGCCGCCGCGGTCAATTCCTGCAGCGGCGAGCTGAGCGCGATTGTGGTCTGTCGAGAGGGACGGTGGTTTCCGAAGCGTGTCTTTTGCAAAGCAAAAACGTCCTAAAAATCCATGCCTCGATGGTGGCGGAGCCGGACGCCGCATAGCGATTGTGGACAAGAACGGATAATACCGTCCACCCTCTCGAGGTCTCTTTTGGCCCGCCAGCTGGGAGAGTCACTCAATCGTCATGGGCGCACGATGCGGCTTCGCAGCAGGTGGTACGCGTCCTAGGGAGAAGACATAGCGAACCCCCCACAAAGATTGGTTGCTTCGGATTATTGGAGATCAATCATGATCAAGCCCATCACTACAGACCTGCCACGGCCGACCGATTTCGTCGCGCCCTACTTTTTCTTCGCGAACCGCGAGTCCGCCCAAGTCACCTACGCGAGTCCTTCGGTGGCCTCCGTGTTGGGATTTGATCCGCACAAGGTGCTCGGACTCTCGTATCACGAGTTCTTGCTCGACGATCCACTCAATGAAGATGTCCAGGAGTGCGAACGGCAAGAGCTATCCGACGGTGAATCGATTCATGCCTTGCGATGCGTCCGTGATGCCTTCGGACGGCGACGGATCCTTTCGGTCTACACGACCGGTGCATCGGACTATGAGGGCGGACCGGTCGTCGCGCGGCACAACATCGCTCTGGATGTCACTGAGAGCGTGGAAGCACACCGCAATCGGATGCGCCGGTTGCGAGAGCTTGAGTTCGGCACCAAGCAGTTGTCGCCTCAAGAGCGGGAGGTCGCGGAGAAAATCATGGAGGGCAAGATGAACCGCGAGATCGCCCGTGAGCTGAATGTCTCCAATCGGACGATTGAGCGGCGCCGAGCGGCGGTCCTGAAACATCTCAATGTCGCGACCACCTGGGAAATGGTCTCCAAGATGGTCGAGCGGGACATGCTTCGGTCCTGGGCCTCGTCGGGCGCCGATCAACAGTGGCGAGATGCACGCAACGCCCACCTCGTGATGAACGCGGGGCGACCCCAAACGTCTGCGCTTTGAAACGGCGATTTGAAAACGCCTGTGCTTTGAAAGCAATTCTGCTGGATTGCGGATAGGTGTTTACGTGAATCAAAACGCTCGCCTAAACTCCCGGCACCAAATGTTGGGAGAAGGCCGGCGGATGCGGCCTTGGACACCTGAGCCAAAGGACGGGCCGCATGTATCGCTGGTTGTTGTGCTTTCGATACCTTAAGACGCGATACATCGCGCTGGCATCCATCATCAGCGTCACGCTCGGTGTCGCAACTCTGATCGTGGTCAATGCCGTGATGAGCGGTTTCTCGGCCGAGATGCACGAGCGATTGCACGGCTTGGCATCGGACATCATGATCGAGTGCCACACCACCGGTGGACTTCCCGATCCCGAAGGACACCTGGCCGAAATCGATCGCTTGTGCGGCGATCAGATCGTCGCCGCCTCCGTCAGCGTGAGTGTCCCCAGCATGCTGGGGATCGAATTCAACGGCCAACAAATCGGTCGACACGTCAATCTCATTGGACTGGATCCGGCCACGTACGATCGAGTCAGTGACTTCGGGAAGTACCTGATCCATCCCGAAAATCAAAAATCAGCCAGCTTCGATCTCCGCGACGGTGGATATGGGCCCGATCGACCGGAGTTGGCGAACGCGGGTTGGCGACATCGCCGGGCGCGGGTGAGCTACGAGCGCGCGATGGAGGAAGAACTCAGGGAGTACGAAGCGCAGCGCGAACAGATCGAACGACTAAAGCAATCGCCGAGCGAAGAAGAGGAAGGTGACGAAGGACTCGTCACCTTCGACGGTCCTACCTTCACGCCACCGTTCTCCCCCGAAGTCTCTGGCGTCGAGGGGCCTTCGCTCGCAGCAACGCTCGATCCGATGAAAGAGCAATACCCCGGCATCATCCTGGGTATGGCGACGTGTTCTGTGCGAGGCCGCGATGCGGAAGGAGCGGTGATTGATCAATTCTATGCCAAGCCGGGCGATGACGTCCGCATGATGTTCCCCAACGCTTCGGATGACACGAAGGTCGTCAATCAAAAGTTCACGGTCGTCGACTTGTACGAGTCCGGGATGAGCGAATACGACAGTTCGTTTGCCTTTTGCCGACTTGATCTGCTGCAGGATTTTCGCGGGATGATCGATCCCGAAACCGGAGTTCGAAGCGTCACGACGATCCAATTGAAATTAGTCGAAGGTGCCAACTTGAATCAGGTCCGCGACACACTGCGGCACCGATTTCCCGCCGCCGTCTTCGCCTACAACATCCAGACGTGGCGCGACCTGCAAGGCCCTCTGTTGAGCGCTGTTCGTCTGGAAACCACCATTCTGAACATCTTGCTGTTTTTGATCATCGCGGTCGCCGGCTTTGGCATCTTGGCGACGTTCTTCATGATCGTGGTTGAGAAGACTCGTGACATCGGAACGCTCAAGGCGCTCGGCGCTTCGGGGCAAGGTGTGATGAGCATCTTCCTTTCCTACGGCCTCTTGCTCGGATTTGTCGGAAGTGGCGCCGGGCTGATTGGGGGGCTGTTATTCGTGCAGAACATCAACGACATCGCAGGAGTCGTGGAGACGATTTCCGGACAGGAAGTCTTTGACCCAACGGTTTACTACTTCACCGAAATACCGACCATCGTCGAGCCGATCACGCTGATTTGGGTGATGCTCGGAGCGATGGCGATTGCCGTGTTTGCCAGTGTGCTTCCCGCGCTACGAGCCGCACGGATGCATCCCGTCCAGGCGCTCCGGTTCGAGTAATCGTTTCCCGCCTTCGCGCTTTTCACCTTCGAGACTGATATGAATCCTCCCGTCGTTCTAGCCGCGCATCAGCTGAAAAAGAGCTATCACAAGGACCAGCTCGATGTGCCGGTGCTTCGCGGTGTCGACATCGAGGTCCGAAAAGGACTGGTCACGGCGTTGGTCGGGCGAAGTGGGAGCGGCAAGAGTACGCTGATGCATTTGCTTGCCACGCTCGATCGTCCGGACGAGGGCGTCGTCCTTTTTCAGGGCAATCGAATCGATGATGCCTCGCGAGCGACCCGAGACCGCTACCGCAACAATGATGTCGGCATCATTTTCCAGTTCTATCACTTGCTGCCAGAATTGTCGGCGATCGAAAACGTGCTCGCGCCAGCGATGATCCAGCAGAGTGCATGGAAGTTCCTTGCGAACCGTCGCGAAAACCGTCGCCAAGCCGAATCGATGCTCGATCGAGTTGGATTGCTACACCGCGCCAAACACCGGCCGAGCGAAATGAGCGGAGGAGAGATGCAACGCGTCGCCATCGCTCGATCACTGATGACCGGTCCGAGCTTGCTGTTGGCGGACGAGCCGACCGGCAATCTCGATACCGAAACCGGCGAAGAAATCCTCGGTTTACTAACGGACCTCAATCGAAGCGACGGGCTGACGATCTTGATGATCACCCACGACGATCAAATCGCCGCGGACGCCGATGTCTGTCTGCGAATGCAAGACGGCCTGATTCAGACCGAGCACACCGCCGCCGCAGCGGCGTAAGACTTAACGTCACGAAGCAGATCGCGTTGTGCACTTTGTGTGTGTCGATCAGGCGTTCGGCAGCCATTCAATGGTGCGAGGCGACGTCATGAAGGAAGAACTCAAGCGAATGGTGAAGGCAGAACCCTTCACTCCATTTACGGTTGTCATGCGCGATGGGACTCACATTACGGTCAAGCATCCCGAAATGGCGTGGCTCACAAAGCATTGGCTCTACGTCACCACCGATGGCGGGGAGACAACCGAGCATCTCTACCTACTTCATGTGACGCGAATTCACCGGACACAAGGCGACGCCGTGTCGGTCAAACGCTGACTCTCTCGTCGCGTGTGACACGACATGCTATTTGGTGGGCAGCTCCGACTCGTGTGCGAGTAGCCGACAATTCAGCAGCGGATCGTCGCGACGGACCAGTGCTGATTTCAGCGCGAACTTGCCTGGAAGACTCTCCTCGTTCGGGACGAACTCAATCGTGTCGGTGTCGAGCCCGCGCCAACGTTCATTCGCGAGAAGTTCTTCGACGCGAGATCGGATGCATTGGCTTTCCCCGACAAAGAGGCCGACTCCTTCGGATCGGAGGACGAAGACTCCGGGTGTCTCCAGCGGCTTGAGGCAATCCTCGAGACTGACCGATTGGAGTTCCGCGTTCTTTCCCATCCAACGGCCAAAACGTTCGGCCGCAACTTGCCGCGCGTCTTTGGCTCTCTTTCGAACCGAAAGCGCCGCACGCCGAGAGTCGGTCGCGGAGACTTCGTCGGCCGGACCAAACTCGGCAGCGAGTCGATCGAACTCGGCGGCAAAGTCTGGCGAGCACAAGATGTCATCAAGCGTCTTGTTGTAGTCGATCGCGAGTAATCGCCATGCGACTTCGCTGGCAAACCCAAAACGATCCATCTCGTCTTCCGTGATCGGTGGTGTGCGTTTCGACGAACGAGGCAATTTGCCAGCCTTCCGCAAACGCAGCAAGAGTTGATTCCAAACAAATGGGTTACCTCTTACACCACTTGCCCGACAGGCGGCGATGAATGCTTTGTTAAGGTCTTTGTCGCACAGCAGGTGGTCCGCTGGGTAACCATCCCCAGCGTTGACGAACGCCTCGATAATGGCGGCTTCCGCCTTTTTGTCAAATCCCTGTTTGCGTTTCTTCCCGCGCGCCGTACTCGGTGCACTTTGGATCGGATCCTCGGGCCCATCGATGGGATCACCGACCTTGGTCCGTTCGAGTCGCTCGCCGATGTACTGCGAGTATTCCTCGGACAGTTCGAACCCCATGAACTGACGGCCCAGCTTTTTGGCGACGCACAGGGTCGTACCGCTGCCGCCGAACGGATCCAGCACAAGCTCTTGCGGTCGGCTCGACGTGCGAATGATCCGTGCCAAGAGCTGTTCGGGCATTTGACAACCGTGAAAGCCTTCGCGCTCCCTAAATGTCCCAGCGACCCGCGCGAAGTACCACGTGTCGTGCGCCGGGCTGAAACTCAGCGGCGCATCTTGGGGCCGAATGATCCAAGTATTGTCCGGCAGCCGACCGTCTGGATTCGCGCGGTTGTCGGCGTAGACAAGCTGTCGCGCGGACTTCACTCGAATCTGAGGATTCGGGCGATTGAAGGTGAAGGACTTCGCGTCTTTGACAAAGTGAAACAGATGGGTGTGCGAGCGACTGAAGCCGTTCACACAATTGACGCCAAAGGTGTAGTACCAGATGACCCAGCTACGGCAGCGAAAGCCAAGCTTCTGCGACGCGATTTTCAGCTCGGCCGCAAACTCGTCACCGATGGCAAGCCAAAACGTCCCACTTGGCTTCAGGACGCGGTGAACTGCACCGATCCACTGGTCACACCAACCCAAGTAGTCCGTTGCGTTTTGCGAGTCGTCATAGACGTCGTATTCGTAGCCGATGTTGAAAGGAGGGTCAGCGAAAACGAGGTCGACCGAATCGGATTCGACCTGACCAAGTCGCTTGACGCAGTCGCCCTGGTGAACTCGATTTTTCGACAGTGTCACAGGAGGCTCCTCGGTTGGAAAACAAACCGAGAATCTACCGCTTGATCGATCGTACAGCAATTACGCCCAAAGTCGGGCGCACTAGTGCCGCGGGAATAAAATAACGCAGCTTGGAAAAACGGTAACCCGACGCGTGAGCGAGGGATTCCAGCCTTTCCCTCTTCGCTCACGCGTCGGGTTACCAAGCAAGATCAATTCGTTCCCGCAGCACTAGTGGCCTATGACACCTAAAACTTGGGGTGAGCCGATTGGTCGGAAAGTCTGTCAGGAACCAAAAGTGC
>JBCBLJ010000476.1:0-6542 GCA_038520195.1 Planctomycetota bacterium | reverse complement strand
TCGAAGGTGTTTCGAACACTCTCGATTTCAACGGTCAACGATTGATTGGTGTCGGTCTGATCGACGGTGACACTTCGGTCCGTGGTCACGGTGGCGTTGCTGATTCCCGCAACCGAGTCGCCGTCTCCGTCTTCAACGACGTTTTCAACCGTCGTCGTCACCGCTTCGATCGTCAACGGGCCATTGGTTGTCGTTTCGGTGCGCACTTCCGTCGTATCGGTTTCTGCGTCGCGAACGTAGTTTCCGACGACCGTGTTGCCGGAACCCCCGGATGTGAAGGTCGTCTCAACCAGGGTGACGTAAGAGACACCGAGCGACTTATTTTCATCGTCCCCCGCGAGCCGCGAACTCTGGCTTCCGGAATTCGTATCGGCAAACGTCCCGACAATCAGGTTGGCATCCCGAAACGATGTGCTCGTGAACGTCGATGTTTCGTCGACGGTCGCTTCCAGCGTGCCATTGGTCACCGTTTCCGTGCGAGTTCTCGTGCCGTCGGTCGTCGTCGTTGACGTGACGACTCCGCTCACGGAATCGGATTGGAACGTTTGGCTGCGGTTCGTGGTTTCGATAATCGTCGCGTCGACCTGCAACGATTGATTGACGATCGCATGGACGTTCGTGGTCGTTCCCGACGTCTGATTCGTTCCGCTATTGGTGCCTTCGATCGAGTTTCCTTGCGAAATCACCACCGCCGATTGAACTTCGGATGCATCGAACGTCTCAATTCGCCCTTGGTTCAGCTCCGACTCCGCTGACGTGGTGTTCGTCTCGGTTGTTTCTTCGCGGTCAAATAGCCCCGTGAGACTGTTGCCGGTTTCAAAAACATCAATCTCGCTTTGGCTGTTGGTCGTATTCTCCGATCGCAGCCCCTGGTTCGTCATCACTGTCGATCGAGTCGTGTCGACGATCGTCTCGGTGGCCGATTCGTAGGTCGCAAGAATTCGATTCTCTGATCGCATCGTTGTCGACGACGTCTCGTCGGTGGTTGCAATCTCCGTCCGCTGGTTTTCGTTCGTCGCGACCTCTGTTTGCGTCACGGTCTCGGCGGACGTCGACTCCAGCGTCATTTCGCCGGAAACGACATTGCCGGAGGACCTTGTGGTCGAGGTACCGTCGTTGATCGATGTGGTGGAGGCACTCAAGGTGCCGTTCTCGACCGTTTCAAGGCGTTCGCTACGCGACGACGCGGACTCCTCACGAACCACGACACCCGACAAGTTGTTGCCCGATGACGTTCCCGACGATGCTCCCTCGGTGTCCACCGTCACCGTATTGGTGAGTGACTGGTTGGTGATCGTCTGAGAAGACTCAAGGGTGCTGGCTGTCGTAAACGACTCCAAAAAGTCACCGGTCACCGTGTTTCCAGCACGATTCGATGTGGTGTCCAACGTCGAAGTATGCGTACCGGCTTCTCGATAAGACTGGTTGGTTACCAGAGACGTCCCGGTAGTGGTTTGAGTCGATTGCTCGGTGCCGCTGTACGATCCGATCACCTCATTGCCGGAACTCGAACTGGAGGAGGTGGAAATCGTCGTGTCATCGGTTTGTTTGGTCTTGCTCCCGATCGTGAGAGTACTGGATGCGACGATGGTCGCCTCACTCATCCGCGCTTCGGAGAACACGCCGTTGTGACGATTGGAGAGGCGTTCGACGACGGTCGTGCTGTTGGAAGTGGAATCCGAATCGACGACCTGCCCTTGGTTCGTCGCCGTGCTGACGACGGTTCGTTCGACGGTGTTCGTGTCGACGGTGGTCGCATCACCGGTGACCCGATTGACGGTCTGCAAACCCGACACAACGACGTCCGTCGTGGTCTGCCGCGTCACCGACTTTGTCTGGTTGGTGAGAGTCGAATCTGCGGTGGTGTTGGACCCAAACGCCGTCGCCACATCAAAAACCCCGGTAAATCGGTTACCGGTTTCGTTGGAACTCCGATTCGAGACCGTCCCATTGGTCTCATTTTCGGTCAGCGTTTGATTCGTGGTGTCAGAGTTTCCGTTGGAGACCACGCCCTCGGTCGTTGTCTTGGTGACGTCTCCGTTGATTTCGTTTCCGGACGAAACGACGTTCGTGGTGGTCGTCGAGAAAGAACCACTCAAAGTCGAGCTCGTCACGTTGATTCGGGACGACACCGAATCACGAATGACTGTGGAGTCGGATTGAGAGTCAAAGACACCCGTGATCGTGTTGGAGCTGCCGCTGCCGCTCGATTCACTCCGCACGACGGTCACCCCCGAGACGCTGTCGTCGGTATTGGAGGCGAACAGGTTGTCTAGCGAGTCGCTTCGTGAGCTGCTGGTTGTATTGCGTTCGCCGCTGATCGAGTTCCCTTGCGACTCGGAGTCTTCGACAGAGTCTCCCGCTGAGTAGAACTGTTTGAACGATGACTGGTTGACGGTCGTCACGCGAGAATCGAAGGGCCCGCTGCTCGAGCGCGTGGTTGTAAAGTTGCCGACGATTGAGTTCGATTGTGATTCGCTCGCGACGTTCGAAAAACGGTTGGAGTGTGTCGTGGTCGTCTCCGTTAGGATTCTTTCGACGCTGTCCACGGTTTCGTCGATGGTGGACCTTGAGTCGGTTGCCATCTCGGTCGAAATCGTGTTCCCCTCAGTCGTTGACGAATCCGACGTTTCGGTGATGGTGGTCGACTCGACCGATCGATTCCCGACAGTGGTGACCATGGTCGCGGTCGCTTGCGAGGTCCCGTCGAGAGTCTTCGTGTAGTCGCCCGAAAGGCTGTTGGAGTCAGTGACGATCCGGTCACGACGTTCGGACTCGGTCGTCGTTGTCGTTTGTTTGGTTTGATTGACGAGCACTTGCTCGGAAGACACGTTGGTCGTGTTCCGCTCGGTCTTGTTCGATTCACCGGTGCGAGAACTGCCGCCGCCTTCAAAGAAGGACTCCGTCTCGACCGTCTCCTCGGTATCGGTCCGAAGCGGACCGTTGGTCATCGCCTTGTTCGCGACCACCATGGCAAAGTGATAGCCGTCAAAGTCAAAGTTGCCAGTCGTCGAGTTGCCGGACTTGTTCGAAGAGCCCTCGGTCTCGGTCGTTGTATTCGAAGTGAGGGTCAGGTTCTGGTTGGTCTCGGTGGCGTTGCTAACGCCGTCGGACATGCTCGTCTCACGGATGTCGAATTCACCGGTCTTTTTGTTGCCGTTTGTGATGACAATGAACTCATTGGTACCGGAGGCCGACGTCGTGACGGTACGTGTTTGATTGGTGTTTGTGTCGGTCGACTCGTATTGGACATTGCGATTTTCACGGTAGCTGTAGTCGCCTTCATAGAAGTTGCCCGACTGATTCACCGTGACGTCGGTGGTCGACATTTGCATCGACGAGCCCGACATGGACTGATTGGTGAGTGTCGAATTGACGATGACGGTTGAGTCGTCCGAGGTCGTGAAGTTGAACACGCCGCTGTCGGCGTCGCCCATTCCCGTCAACGTTGATTGGCCGCTGGAGCTTGCCTCGGACGTCTTGTCAAGTTCTTGATTGTTCTCAACGGTCGTGGTGCTGGAGGATGCGTTGGTGGTCGTTTCGATCGTGAATTGACCGATCACGCTGCCAGACTTTTGGGTCGTCGACTGAGACTGACTCGTGCCGGTCGTGTTGACCGTTCGGGGACCGTTCGTCGTCGACTGCTCGAGGATCGTCGTCGAGACGTCGCGAGTGATGGTGATATCGTAGGCATCTTCGGAAACGGAGCCCGTCGAGCGGAACATCGACTGTGTCTCCGTTCGGTGAACAAACTCGAACGACTGTCGCCCGCCACGGTGGTCCACAGAGGTTGTCGTGTCGATGGTGTAGTCACGCGTCGGGTTGTTGAAGGAGCCGAATTCGCGCAGCACTTCGCGGGTCGTCTCGTCACCGCGGATCGTAAAGTTCCCGACATAAGAGGTTCCGCCGCCGCCAACAATGCTGTCGATTTGCGCCTGCAGGTCACCGTCAAGGAAGCGTTCACCTTCGGTCACGTACTGGACTTCTTTCTCTGTCGTGAGCGTCCAATCGATTGTGCCGCCGTCGTAAGACTTTTCGTCGACAAAGAAGCTCGAGGTCGTGACATCCGTCGTGGACTCTTCGGCGAAGGAACTTGTCGAGCTACACGACGAACCCTCGGTCGCGCCATCAAAACCGGTTTCATATTGTTCGACCGAGAAACCTCCGGACGTGAACGTGTTGTCGACCGTTCCACGCGCGATCACTCGGCGAACGTTGATTGATGATCCTCCACCGGCGACCGACGCGTTCGGTGTCCCCTGGCCATCGCTGCCCGCGGTCGCGAGACCATATGAATAGCTGAAGCCACCGAAACCCGTTGAAACTACTTCGTAGGTTCCGCTGCCTCGATCGAGCGCGACACGGGTATGCAACCCAGCCGACATGATCTCGCGGTCGTCGTCGGGCGGATCGGCATCGCAACCGCCGCCTCCCCCTCCACCACCATTACTTTCGGGTTCGAACGGAGCGGCGAAACTGACGATGGTCGGTTCCGTGTCATTGCCTTCGTCATCAACGAGCACCAGCTTTTCGATGTCTTCCTCGTTGACGGTGTTGACGATGTTTGCCAGAGAGACGGCGATGCCGCCGGTATCGTTCTCGGTGTCGCTAATCTGCACGGTGATCGCGTACGGGCCTTCGCGCGGGTACTGGTGGTCGGCGACCACCTCGAAGGTGAGTGGAATTTCCTCATGCGGAACGACCATCCCCGTTGCGGTGGTACCGTCTCCGAAATCAATGGTCGCTTCAAACTGACCCGCCGTTGCTTCGGGGTCGCCGGAGACGAACCGAGCGATCGCGGCGCCGCCGTCGCGTTTGAACGCTTCGTTTTCACTCAGGTCTCTTCGCTCAAAGGCGTAGATCAAATCGCCGGTTGCATAAAGTGGCGGATTCGCGCGGACCACTCTGTCGCCATCCGTAAAGACCAGCTGTCCCGCGTTGTTCAAGATGTCGAATCCTTGAACACTGTTGATCGATCCGATTCCGGGAAGCATTTCGCCGAGATTGAGGACGCGGCTGTGCCCGATGAATTGGAAGGGCTCGATCGGCGCGTCATTGAACTCACTCGGAAAAAAGCTGACCGTGTGCAGCCCTTCTTTCCCATCCACCACGGCCATGAACGAGACCGTAAAGTAAGGCGTTCCTGGTTCATCCGTCGTTGACGGACCATTGATGCCGACCGGACCATCGATAAACGCTTCGAAAGCGCCGACGTCCTGACCATTGATTTCCGTTTCGTTCGGGTCGACGGTCCCATCGCCGGTCAGCCCCGCCACCTTGAGGTAGGCTCCGCTGTCCGCCTCGATCACGTAGACACCGTCGCCATCGGGCCCGGAGCCGACCACGGCGACATGACCGCTGTCGCTGATCGCGGCGCGGGACCCGGCGCTTTCGAAACCACCGCCACCGGTTTGTTCCAGGTTGAAATCGCGAATGACGACACCGCCACCTTCTTCGACGTACACGCTGTGCCCCGTATCGGCCAACATCGCAAACTGGACCGGCGTGTCGATGTCCGTCGACTTGTACGGCTGGCGGCCTTCATGACCGTAGGTGACCAGTTTCAGTCCGCCGCTGACTTCATCGTTGTTCACCGTGCTGGCGACAAAGATCGATTGGCCTTGATTGTTGGTCGATGCCGTCGTCGGGAAGATCGCGACGAAGGGCGTCGTGTAGATTTGCGGAACCCAAATCGGCATCAGCGACGTGGCGAGTGACACGGCGTTGAGGGTATCGAAGTCGAAGTTGTCAGGATCTTGGAAGGCGTTCCAGACTGGATTCACGGGCGTGAAATAGGCACTCGACCAAACGGGATTGAGTGTCCAGATTCGCGGCACCAACGTGAATTGCGCAGAAAGGGCGAATCCGATCGCGCCGGGCAAGACCGCGCCCAAGAGGGTGATGAATTGGAAGTCGATCAACTGCGGGTTGCCCCAGCGCAGGCCCGCATTGGCGAGCCCCATGTCGCCGACTCCGATCTGGCGAGGAGACCCGTAGGACGCTCCGTCGAGCACGGCGCCGCCATTCCAAAGTTCGGCGTACGTCAGAACGGCGGGCGCAAAGGTGACCAGCGGCAATCCCATCATGGGCATGCCGAGCATTGTTTGCACGTTCCATTGCCGAGTCGCGAAAACCCGGTCGTCGTCGTTGATTTGAACGACGTCGCTGAACCGCGCCAGCGGGAAGCCATCATTCGGTGGCACGCCAAATCCGCCAGGCACCAGCGTGTTCGCCCCGCCCTCTTCACTCCAAATGTAGAGGTCGTCGCGATCGGTCGACGCTTCAAAGGCCACGTTCCCCTTGTTGTTGATCGAGACGCCGGCGCCGATGTCACCAACGCCTTCGGCGACCAGGTCAAAGCTATAGGCCCCCGGTCCGCTGCGCAGAATGATCTCGACAACGCCCTCGCTGCTGGCTTCGGGAGGGTCATTGGCCTTGGTGGTCCCGTTCGCCTTGAAACTGCTGCCCGGCGCGGCCGCTTCGCGGACCTCATAAGTGAATGTGTCGATGACATCGATGCCATCGGCCTGCAATTGAGCGAT
>JBCBLJ010001089.1:0-2154 GCA_038520195.1 Planctomycetota bacterium | reverse complement strand
CTGTCTCGAAGAAGCAAAGTGGTATCCCCCACGGTTCTTCGCCGAACTGGGGCTGAAGAAGATTGGTGTCTTTGCGGCCTGCGCTTCCATCACGACAACGGATTCACACCGTCGATTTGATGCGCAGCTAGGCGGCTATCGCTACTTTGGCGTGTACAACGGACGCGACGGACTCGCGGCGGCGCACTACAGCGATGGTCAGCTCGCGATGACGTTTCACCACGAGGTCTTTCATCACGTCGACTCGACGTTGCACGGCGAAACGGGCGCATGGAATCTTGGAAGTGACGACGCCTTCTACCAGGCGGCGCTCTCCAGCAAACGACCGTACCGCGCCGCGCCCGTTGTTTCCAAGGATGTTCAACTACTACGCAAGAAGTGCTTTGGAATCACACTCAAGGACTTTGTAAGCACCTACGCCGTCAAGAACTACCGTGAAGATCAAGCGGAAACGGCGCGGCACGTGATGAGTTTCTTACCAGACGCATTGCTGCAAGCGATTGAACGGCCTGAGCTCGCCGGCAGCCAGCGTATTCTGCATGTGCTTCGGGAGTACGAGCAATCGGTAGAGGACGGGCCGACGTTCGATTGGTTTGTCGATGCCGCTCTTGAACGCGCTGATCGGTCAGCCCCGATCCGGGATCCCGAAGCACTGATCGCGAGACTAAGCTTGCTCACGGAAAGCGATGTTCGCGAGTCCGATAAGCTGTCAGAAGCGTCCCGCGAAATACGATCGGTCCTTCGGTCGGTTGTCAGGATGGATGCTTCGCTTCTGAGCGCGGGACAGGTTTCGGAGTTGAGTCGCCTGTCGGTTGGTGCAACGCACTGGCTGCTTCGGAACCGTATCCGTCCTGATGAACGGTGGGTTGTCTTTGACGTTTGGGGAAGTGAAGATCGGCGAGGCGTGAACCAAACACTGCGGCACGATGTTGCGCAGTTTGGCAGGGATGCAAGGCGTCTCGGTTGGATCGTGCGTCGACTCAAACCCGAATCACGGGATCAGGCGACCACGCGGAGCTCCCAGTTGAAGGGGCTCCGGGGGCTCGCAAGGTATTACGTCTTCCTGAGACGTCACTGGTCGGTAACTCGGGGCACCACACAAGTCTTCGAGGACGCACGCCACCAGATGGTCGAGGCGTTGCTGGCGGACGAAGAGCTGGCCGATGCGGTTCGCGGTGCGAGTCTGATTGACCTGGCGAGACGAATTCAGGCCGACGGCAGTCTCAACGTGAAGTAGCAAGCGTGAAACTCTCTCAGATCGCGCAACTCATCGTGACCAATGCAAGCAAAGTGACGTGGGGTTCCGTTTATGCAGGCACGTTCATCACGAATGATGCGTCCGCCACGAGCGGCCGAATGGGTACCACATGGTTACGTTCGCTCAACCGGTCCGATGGTTCGTCTTGTTCGGGGTTGTCGCTGCGCTTGGGTCCGCTGCGGAGGGCCAGACATCGCGATTGATACTGCCCGAGCAGCGTTGCCTGAGTCTCCGTGAACCAGGGCAGATTTCACAGGCCGACGGACCGGTGGCTCCGCGTCCCGCGACCGTTTCAGACCCACGGTTTGATCTTCCCGTACGAAGGCTTGCGTTGAGCGATGCGATCAATATCGCACTGCAGAATTCGGAAGTCGTTCGGGTCTTGGGCGGTGTGACCGCAAGCACGAGCGGGCGAACCATCTACGATACGGCGATCACCAATACCACGATCGATCAGCAGCGTGCCACGTTTGATCCTAACCTGACGCTGAACAACACCTGGACGCAAAACGAAAACCCCGGCGCGATCGCGGACCCTTCCGATCCGTCGCAAAGTCTGATCGTCGGATCGCAGAATGAAGGTTACGGCCTCGATGTCGGGCTCAGCCAACGAAATCTAACGGGCGGTACGGCGAGCCTCGGCGTTCGATCGAATCGTAACAGCGTCACACCAGGGGTGTTCCCGCTGAACCCATCCGATTCCACGGCAACAGAATTGTCCTACACGCAGCCGATCTTGCAGGGCGCCGGCCGGGAAGTGAACCTCGCCCCGATTGTGCTGGCTCGGATCAATACCGAACGCTCTTTCTTTCAGTACAAGCAAGCGGTTCAGCAATCGGTACAGGGCGTGATCAGCGCGTATTGGTCGTTGGTGTTTGCTCGCACGGATTTGTGGG
>JBCBLJ010001182.1:0-1708 GCA_038520195.1 Planctomycetota bacterium | reverse complement strand
GCGCCAGTCTCCCGGGCCGATGCGTCGGCTTCGCCGTTCGTTTCCGCTGCAGTTTCGGTTGCAGTCGTCGATGTTTGCGTCACCACCTCGCACGCCGTTGGCGTTTCCGGAGTCTGCGCGTCGCTTGGCGTCGATGCGTCGGCAGTTGACTCGCCGTTGACTGACTCGGTAATCGCCGGCGCTGGCAAAGAACCCGCTTCGGGCTCGGCGTTGGCGTTCGGCGGCGTGTCTTCGCCCGACACATCCGCTGCCTCGGTCATCGTGTCCGTTGTGGCTGCCGGCGGCGCCTCTTCGGTGACCGTGATGATTTGAACCTTGACGCCACTTTCGGGTTCGGACGGTTCGGCGCTCGGTGCGTCGGGTTCGGCAGCTTCTTCCGGTTCACCGCTCAACAAATCTTGGAGCCGAGCGACCAACGGCTCATAGTCCTCCCCGCCTTCGTCCCCGCCCTTTTCGAGTGAACCCAACATGTCGCGAATGGCGTCAACCATTCCCAGCAAGCCGCTCGCAATGTCCTCGGTCAGTTTGAGGTCGCCATCGCGCAGTGGCACCAAGAGATTTTCACCGACGTGCGCGACGCGTTCCAATTTCGGCAGGGCCAAAAACCCTGACGTGCCCTTGATGGTGTGTACCGTGCGAAAAATGCTCGCCAATCGATCGAGGTCTTCCGGAGTCTCCTCGAGCGCGACCAGGTCGCTATCGAGCTGATCGAGGCTTTCATAGCTCTCGACCAAGAACTCCTCTACGATTTCGTCAAGACCTTCCACGGCATGGACTCATTGTTAAGGGATCGACACGCAAACCCCAGAGTCCGACCGGATGAGAGCCAGCCCTTGTTCCCCGTGATTTGACGAACGCGTTGTTCCGATTTATCCGGTCGAAAAAGACGCGTGTATTGGATCGTAGAACACCAATTGGGAAGTCCGGATGAATCAGGCTTCGATGCGGGACAACCGACACCGTTGTCCCGCCACCGGCTCCGCGCATCACAGAGTTGCGGAGGACAACGCACACGACCAAAATGTGTCCCCCTGTTCCTCCCTTCCAAAGAAGCCGCCGAGATTCCTTAAAGATGAAGTCGATTGCGCTCGCGCCACTCTTGTTTCTTGGCGCTCTCACCCCACTACTTTTTGCCGATGATCGCCCCAACGTGTTGATCGTGCTTGCCGACGATTGCACCTACAACGACTTGCCGCTTTATGGAGGCAAAAACGCGAAGACACCCCACCTCGACCAACTCGCGGCGGAAGGACTCACGTTCGACCGAGCCTTCCTCGCTGAAGCCATGTGTCAGCCCTGTCGTGCCGAGCTCTACACCGGGCTGTATCCAATGCGGAACGGATGTGCCTGGAATCACTCCGCCAGCCACGGTGATATCAAGAGCATGCCCCATCACCTGGGAAAGGCGGGTTATCGAGTCGGCATCGCCGGTAAGGTGCACGTTCAGCCAAAGACGGCATACCCTTTTGAAGACGTCGACGGATACGATCGAAGCTGTGTCCGCAATCCGACAAAAGCCCATGAGATCCAGGGAGTGCGATCCTTCGTTTCCGGCGACGAACAGCCGTTCTGCCTCGTGGTCGCACTCGTCGAGCCGCATGTGCCTTGGGTCATGGGCGATGCCAGCGCCTATCCGCCCGAGCAAATCGAACTGCCACCCAACATCGCTGACACCGACGAAACGCGCAGGGCCTTTGGACGCTACCTC
>JBCBLJ010000103.1:0-15118 GCA_038520195.1 Planctomycetota bacterium | reverse complement strand
GTTCTTGCTGGCGTGAGTGAAGGCACTCGCTCAAAATAGGACGCAGATGGGGACGGGAACCAGGACGCTGTTGCGGGTGAATTGAAGCTCGCCGGTTTCTTGATTGACCTGGAAGATCGAAATTGAATTCGTGTTCTTGCCGGCAGCGAGCAGCCACTTACCGGTCGGATCGAGATTGAAGTTTCGGGGCCAAGCCCCGCGAATCGGCTCCACTTCAACCACCGAGAGTTTGCCGGATTGATCGTCAACGGCGAACACGGTGATGGTGTCGTTGCCTCGATTGGCCGTGTAGACAAAGCGTCCGCTGGGGTGAAAGCGAATTTCGGAGGCGCTGTTGAATACCTCTTTTGACTTCGTCGCCTCACTCAGTGTTGCGATCGTCTGAATCGGGTGCATCGTGCCCGCTTCGGAGTCGTAATCGAACACCGTGACCGACAATGCGAGTTCGTTCAGGACATAGATACGATTGCCGCTCGGATCGAACTTCATGTGACGCGGCCCCGAACCAGGTGGACACTCGCCAAACCCGTGTGGCACGAGCGTCGCGGCTTTGCTGTCGAGTCGATAGATCACCACCTTGTCCATACCCAGATCGGGCACGAAGGCAAAGCGTCCATCGGGCGAAGTCCCGGTCCAATGCGCGTGTGCTTTGTCCTGCCGCCCCGCGACCACCCCTGACCCCGGCGGGTGCTTTTCCAGCCCGGCTCGGTCAATCAGGCCGCCGTTATCGTTCAATCGGTAGATCGCTGTCGAACCGCCGCCGTACTGAGCCGAGAGCACGACGCGATCGTCGGGGCTGACTGAAACATGAGCGGCGCCGCCGTCACCGACTTCGACGCTGCTGTCTTTGACCAACTTCGATCCGCCGCGCGATACTTCGATCCGATAGGCAACGATCGACGGTTTGCCGTTATCGACCGCCGCTGCGTAAAGCATCGTTCCGTCGGACCGCTTCGCGAGAAACCCCGGGCCGGCGACTTCCGCCGCCAACTCACCACGACTGAGTTTTCCCGTCTCGGTGTTGAACGTTGCGTGATAGATGCCTTTGCTATCACCGCCGCGTGCCGTTCCGAACCAAACATCGATCGTTTCCGCTTCCGCATGCATCGTGAAACCTAACCCCAACAACACGCCCAGAAACGCAAGAAACACTTGATTCGTCGAACAGAAACTCATTGCCGTCGCTCGCTTTCCTTGGTCCGTCTTTTCTTCACCGATGCATCGCCACCGGCGCCGTGAAACTGCGAGCCGGATCGGCGATTCAATACAACCGGCAAATTCTACTCAATTGGTACCGAGGCGGTTCCGATACCGTGAAGGACACGTTCCAACCACGCTATCACGAAGAGACGCAATGGATCGCGGACAAAAAACCTTCGCCATCACGCCGCTGCTCGCCATCTTGCTCACCGCGACACCTCTGCTGGCAGGCCGCCCTGGAGAACGCTCGCGGCAGTGGGCAAAGAAGAACAGCCCCAATGGCGATGTGCAAAACGCCGTCGAAGTACGGCCCGCCAACGCGCCCTCGGCGATTCAACAAGTAGTTGGCAAGCAACCTGGCCAACGCAAGATCGACCCCAATCGCAATCTGTTCCTTCCGCCGCTGGTGGGTACCGGCAATGCCAAGCCGCTCAACACGCAGCGTTCGACGCCGAGCAACGGCACCCAGCGGCCCGGAACGAAGCGGGTCTCCTCAAGTAGCCGCCCGGCGTCACGTGGGTTACTCGGCGAACTTTTCGGCGACAAGAGTTCGCGACAATCCACTTCGGGTAGCACCCGTAGCGGTTCGAGTCGCGCGGCTCAAAACGCGTCCGCAGGTAGCACTCCCGCAGTGACGAACGGCACTCCGCGGACGATCGACTGGGAAGGCATCCCTTATCACCAGGCGCGCTCCGGCAACCACGCCAGTCGCGCTCCGATCCGTGATCCGCGACCGGGCGAGGCTCGTTTTACAGGCGCCACCCCCGTTCCGCGCCTCGCCGAGGCGCCACCGAAATCGATTCTTGCACCATCCAACTTGCCCAAGCCGCCCGCACTCGAGCCGGCACCGACCTCTCGCACAACGCGGCGAAACACCAGTATCGCTTCGGCCCGGATCAAGCGCGAACCTGCGACACCGATCGCCGTCGGCTCGAGCAGTCGCCGGGCTGATCGAGAGGATGTTCCCGGCCTCGATGCCTCTGAAGTCGCCGCGGCGCGGACCGATCAGTACGGATCGGATGAACTCGTTCCCAAAGTCTCTCGCAAGCGGATCAAGGTCAACGTGGAACCGAGCGATTCGGTCGCTTCCTCTCAGCGTCGTGAGAAGCCCGAAGCGAAAACAACGACACCTGCAGTGGATATCGCGGTGAAGGCGAGCGAGCCCCAAGGCAAGCCCGCCGCACCGACAACATCCATCGCCGCAACGCCACCGACCGTCGCGACGCCCGCGGCCTCACCCACACCGACCACCGCGCCCCCCGAACCGGCAAACGAGCCGAAAGTAGCGAGTGCCGCGACTCCGAAGAGAGCGCCCGTCGAGGTTGCCGCTTCGCGGCCTTCGACGCCTCCGCAGCCTGCGCCCGCGCTGCCCATGCCCGCGACGCAACCCTCGGCACGGTCGATGACGCAGCCCATTGCCTCGACACGTCCTGCGCCGCTGCCCGCCGCGATCACGTCGCCGAACAGTCTTTCGCAGCCGCCAGCGCTGCCGTTGCCGTCGTCCAAAGCGGTCACGATGCAACCACCTCAGACCATGCCGTCGCTTCCACAGGTTGCACCACAGTCCGTCACGCCGGCGTTGAAAGACAACTTCACGGCGCAGCAACCTCGCATCGCAGCACAACATCCGTCGGCGCCAACGGCTTTCCCGAGCCATCAGCCGGCACACTCCATGCCCGCGCCACCGACTTTCAACCATTCGATCGCGGCACACCACACCGGACCGCCGGCCAACGCATTTTCAAGCAGCTTTCAAACTTCGGCACCTCGAGTACCGGATCAGCCGCTGCCCAGTCCCATCGTTGGCTCGGGCGTGCAAGAGCCTCAGGCGCGTGTCGCGGCGAATCCGTATCCGAAGGACCCGTATCTTGCGTCGCCGCAACCTTATCACGGCTCGGCTCCGAATGTACCGGCTTCTAGCGTACCGTCTCCGAACGTACCGGCTCCGAACGCGCACGCTCCGATCACCGCGACACCGACCGCGAATCCTTATCCGAACCACAGCATGCCGCTGCGTCCCGAAACGGCTCCAGTCTATCAACCTCGCTCGAGCCAACCTCAGCCTTCGAACATCGTGACCACGCCACGAGCCTCCGCTCCGTCGCCAACGGCTTTCGACCCGGCCGCGAACTCAGCGCTTCGCGAGAACTTTATCCCGTCGGCGTCCGACGTGACAAACAATGCGAACCGCTCAACGATGCCCACGCCCGATCCCGCCTCGACGCTCCGTCCCGGCACGACGGCTGTGGCCTCCGAACTGCCCGGACTCCGCGTCCTGACGCATGGACCAGCGAGCATCGTGATCCGCGAGACACACGAATTCGAGATTCGCGCCGAGAACCGTGGCGCGATCGACGTCTCCGGTCTGATCATTCGCGCACACATCCCGAACTGGGCCGAAGTCAAAGGCCAAAACGCGACCCGAGGTCAGGTTCAAGCCGAAACGCTCAGCGACAGTGACCGGTTGGCTTGGAAGATCGATTCACTGCCCGCGGGAACTACGGAAAAGCTCTTGGTGCGGCTGCAAGCCGTCGAAGCGGGCAAGCATGGGGTCGATGTCGAGTGGACACTGCTTCCCCAAAAATCGGTCGCCACCGTTGAGGTGCAGGAGCCCAAACTGGAGTTGCTGATCGAAGGCCCCGACAACGTCGTCTATGGGGAATCTCAGACGTACAAGGTCCGCGTACTCAACCCCGGCGACGGCCCGGCACCGAATGTCGTGTTCACGCTTTCGCCTAATTCGCCGACTCCTCAGAGTCAGCGGATCGGCGACATTCCGAGCGGCAAGGAAGCTCAGTTCGAGGTCGAGTTGACCGCGCAGGACCTCGGCAACTTGAAGATTCACGGACTCGCCGCCGGAGACTTGAGCCTCAGCGCCCAAGCGGAAAAAACCATCCGCGTGGACGCGGCGCAACTCGAAGCCGTCCTCAGTGGCCCTGAAGTGAAGTACCAAAACACGGACGGCCTGTACGCTCTGGAATTGATCAACCACGGCACCGCGACCTCAAAGAACATCGTCGCCACGATGCAGCTTCCCCAAGGGATGACGTACCTCGGTGGTCTCGATGATGCCGAACACCGAGCCGGACGCCTGACGTGGAGCGTCGATGCACTCCCGCCGGGCGCGAAACGGCAATATGAGTTCAAGTGCAAACTGAACGAACCCGGCGAGCAGGTGATCCGATTCGGCGCCGAAGGTTCCGCCGCGGGACAGGCGACCGTCGCACTGGACACCCGAGTCGAGTCGATTTCGGACCTCGTGATGACGATTCAGGACCCGAGCGCCCCGGCGCCCGTTGGTACCGAAGTGACCTACGAGATTCTGATCAAGAACCGTGGAAGCCGCGAAGCTCGAGGCGTTCGCGCGATCGCCCAATTCAGCCATGGTATCGAGCCGCGTCGAGTCCAAGGGCATCCGGGTCAAGTACTGACTGGCCAGGTCCTTTTCGACCCGATTCCGTCGATCCCGGCCGGTGGGGAAGTCCGTATTAAGGTGATGGCTGAGGCAGAGCGTGAAGGCCACCATCGGTTCCGCACCGAAATCCGCTCGGGTGAAACGGTCCTCGTCGCCGAGGAGGCCACTCACTACATGAGCAAACGGACCGAACGCGTCAGCCGCCGGAGCGAAAGCACGCCTCTGCGTTAGGCTCGCGGAAAGTCTGCGGGTTTTTGCGAAGTAAATGGCATCGTCCGGGCTCTTGATCGCTACATACGAATCCAGAGCCCGGATTTTTCGCGCCCATGCACGACGCAACCCTCCGACCTCTCTCAATGGCTGACGAAAAGTCCAACTTCAACTTGCCGCTACCAACGCTCGGCGGCCTGCAATTCTGGACCGACCGTCGCTGGCGTGATGGCTTTCGCGTCCAACGCAATGCGATCACCAACCACCATCGTCTGCTCAGTCCCCGCAACATTCGCTTGGCCTGGGGAAATGAATCACAGTGTCTTTCCGCGCTTGAGCGTCACTGTCCACGACCAACTCCTTCGGGCAGGTCCTACGTCATCCTGGCTCATGGGTTGTTGCGAGCCTCGCCTTCGATGAAGCCACTTGCCAAGGCAATTGCGCGTGCCGAAGACAGCCCCATCGTTCGCTTTGATTACGCCAGCTCGCGTGCCGCGATGCCAGATCATGCCGCCGCGCTTGGTGAACTGCTGGCTGACTTACCGACAGATGCCACATTTCGGTTTGTTTGCCACAGCATGGGTAACATCGTCGTCCGACACTTGATCGCTGACCTTCAGCGGCGCGGCGATCCGCAGCAGTTGCTGCCACGCTGCCGCTCGATGATCATGCTCGGTCCGCCCAACCAAGGCGCCGAAATCGCGCGGCGTCTCGCCCCGACGCAAGTGTTCGGTTGGGTTGCCGGAAAGTCCGCGATGCAACTGGGCGTACGCTGGAACGAGCTTGAACCGTCACTGGCCACGCCTCCGTTTCCGTTTCACATTCTCACCGGCGACATCACAACGTTTCGGCGACACCCAATGGTCAGTGGTCCGAACGATGGAATCGTGGCGGTCGAGGAAGCGAAACTCGACGGTGCTGAATCGTTTGAATTGTTTCCGGTTGCCCACGGAGTGTTGATCTACAGCAAACGCGTGATCGCCCGTGTGATCGAGCTTCTCGCGGACAGCTGAGACGTCTGCAACGAGTTGCACGCTTCGTCTGTTGCTGCTCAATACGCCCGTCACCTGGGCCCGACACCTGGGCCCGACGGTTTAGAATGGTCACGTCCCCGGCGAACCCTCGGTGCCGCTGAGCGACCGAAGTTCATTCAAGCGAGTCAAGTGAGTAAACCCCCCTTCCAGTCAACGAACGCAGACACGAAACCATCTGCGGCGACGTCCAGCTCAAGACTGCTCCGTTTGTGGACGGTCATCCTCGCGGGCGAAGCGATCTTCTTGCTCCCTTTCGTGCTGCCGCGATTGATGCGTTCGGCAATGCTGGAGCAATGGGACATTAGCAACACCGAACTGGGAACCGCCTTTTCGGTCTATGGTTTCGTCGCGATCGCGGCCTACGCGTTCGGCGGTCCATTGGCCGATCGGTTTCGACCTCGAAAACTGATGGCCGCCGCGCTGCTCATCACCGCCGCGGCCGGCTGGTTCATGACGCGATCGCCGTCTGCATTTTCCCTCGCACTGCTATATGGGTTCTTTGGCCTGAGCACGATCTTGCTGTTTTGGTCGGCCATGCTACGGACGACGCACGACCTCGCCGGCGATCAGAGTCATGGTGCTGCATTCGGCCTGCTAGATGCCGGACGCGGACTCGTCGCAGCTTTGATCGCCAGCGGGCTTGTTCTCGTGCTCGGTGAGGAGGGTACGGTGACGCAAGCAGCATGGATCGCTGTTGGTTTTGTGGCCCTCACCGCCGCGGTGATCTACTTCGGACTACCGGACGAAGAGTCCGGCGCACCATCGGAGTCCTTTCAGGTCAGAGATCTCGTCGAGCGCGCCGGCGACATCCGACTTTGGCGACAGGGCTTCATCGTCGTGTGTGCCTATTGCGGATTCAAGGCAATCGACATCTACGGGCTCTTCCTTGTCGATACATTTGGAGCCACCGATGGCGAAGCGGCGAAGGCGACGGCCTTGACGTTTTGGGTACGCCCGGTCGCCGCGATCGCCGCGGGTTTTGCCGCCGACCGGGTCGGCCGTTTCCCAACGCTCACGGTTTCGTTCGTCGCGATGGCCGCGACGTATGGAATGATCGCCGCGTGCCCCCTTCTATTTGATTCCGGCGGATCGATCCCGATCCTTGTGATCGCGACGCTTCTCAGCACGGCCGCATTCGCGTACGCGCTTCGGGGCGTCTACTTTGCCGTCGCCGGAGACCTCGCCGTGCCGGATCACCAAGTCGGTGCGGCGATGGGCCTGATCTCCGTGGTTGGTTTTTTGCCGGACGTCTTCTTTGGTCCGCTCTCGGGTATTGCGTTGGACAACGTCCCGGGTGCCTTGGGGCACCAAATCGTCTTCGCGGGCACGGCTGTTCTGGCTCTGGTCGGTGCCATCCTTTCCATCATCAATGGCCGCGCAGTGAAACGGTTGGAATCGGTCGTTGAATCCGACCCTCAGGAAGGCTAACCAACGAAAAACAGGACCGAGCACACGCCCGATCCTGTTCACATCTTGGTCGAGGACCACTCGGCCCGTTGCCCGGCTCAGTCGCGACGGCGTCCGCCGCCACCGCCGCCACGACGGCGGCCGCTGCCACCTCGTCGACGCGGTCGATCACCATCGTCGCCGTCGCCACCACGATCTCGGTCGCGGTCTCGATCGCCACCGTCTTCGCCGACCATCGCCGCAATCTCGTCTTCTTCGCCGAGTTCCTCGAGCGCTTGACGGCGGCTCAGCTTGACTCGGTCGTGTTCGTCGACGTCGATCACCAACACCTTCATCGCGTCGCCGACATTGACGACCTTGTCGATGCTCGAGATATAGCCGCTGCTCAGTTCGCTGATGTGACACAAGCCGTCACGTCCCGGCAGAATCTCGACAAAGGCACCGAAGTCTTTGATGCTGCTAACGATGCCGTCGTAAATCTTTCCGATTTGAACGGTCGCGGTGCAAGCTTCCACCTGTTTCATCGCCTCGGCAGCCGAATCCTTGTCGTTGCCGGCGACCAGGACGGTCCCGTCGTCGTCGACCTCGATCACGCAGCCGGTGGCTTCCTGGATCCCGCGGATGTTCTTACCGCCAGGACCGATCAACGCGCCGATCTTGTCGGGAGCGATGCGCGTACGCAGCAAACGCGGCGCCGTCGGAGCCGTTTCGCGCCGCGGTCGCGGAATCGTCGTCAGCATCTTTCGCAAGATTTCGATTCGAGCCTCGCGCGATTGCTTCAACGTCGCGCGAATGATCTCGTCGCTGATACCGGTGATCTTCAAGTCGAGCTGAATACCGGTGATGCCGTTTTGAGTGCCGGCGATCTTAAAGTCCATGTCGCCAAAGTGATCCTCGGCACCGATGATGTCCGTCAAAAGGACATACTCCGACTCCGACTGTCGGACCAAACCGACAGAGATACCCGCGACGGGATTGCTGATCGGCACACCCGATGCCATCAGGCCAAGCGTCGCACCACAGACGGAACCCATCGAACTACTGCCGTTGGACTCTGTGATATCGCTGATCACACGGACGGTGTATGGAAAGTCCTCGGCGGCTGGCAAGACCGGCGCGACACTCCGTTCGGCCAGGCAGCCGTGCCCGATCTCGCGACGTCCCGGTCCTCGAATCGGACGGCACTCCCCGACCGAATAGGACGGGAAGTTGTAATCGAGCATGAACTTCTTGCTGTACTCTTCGTGCAATCCATCGACGCGCTGTTCATCTCGGGCGGTTCCGAGCGTGACCGTGATCAGCGCCTGTGTCTCGCCCCGTTGGAAGATGGCCGACCCGTGAACTCGTGGTAGCACATCGGTTTCGCAGTGGATCGGACGCAAACTGGTGGCGTCGCGACCGTCAGGGCGAGTGCCGGCGACGATCAAATCCCGAGCGACCTTCTTTTCAAGGTCATGCCAAACCGTCTTGAAACGTTTTGTGGAGATCGCGCCATCGGCGTCCGGGTCCGGGATCACCTCCGCCATCGCCTTTTCGGCCAACGCACGAACCGCCGCGGAGCGTTCCTGTTTGCCCGGCGTCTGCATCTGCGTCTTGAACTCGTCATAGTATGCTCCGGCGATCTTGTCCATCAGTCCGTCGTCTTCCGGCGGAACGAACTCCATCTTCTCCGGCGCGACTTTCTTCTCCAGTTCGTCCATCAGATCGATGACGTCACGGATGACCGAGTGAGCGAATTGAATCGCCTCGACCATCTGCTCTTCGGCCATCTCGTTGGCAAAACCCTCGATCATCGCCACCTGCTCCCGTGAGCCGCTGACAATCATGTCGAGTTCGCTTTCTTCCAACTCGCTGTTGGTGGGAAATGCGACCAACTCGCCGTCGATCTTGCCGACGCGGACCGATGCGATCGGGCCCAAAAACGGAAGCGGGCTGATCTGAAGTGCGGCCGAGGCCCCGTTCATCGCTAGCACATCGCCGTCGTTTTCCTGATCGCTGGAAACGACCGCGGCCTGAATTTGAACTTCATCCATGAATCCGTCCGGCCAAAGCGGACGAATCGGACGATCCATCAAGCGAGAACTGAGGATTTCTTTGGTCGACGGACGACCTTCACGCTTCAGAAATCCGCCGGGAAACTTGCCGGCGGCCGCGAAACGCTCTCGGTAATCGCACATCAATGGAAAGAAATCGATGCCCGGACGTGGATCGCTGTGGGCCGCCGCGACCAACACCACCGTCTCGCCGTACTGAACCAAAACTGCACCCGCAGCCTGCTTCGCCACTTGGCCTGTCTCGATGGACAATACCTGACGCCCAATCTTCTTTTCGACGCGAACTTTATTGACTGACACTTTTGCCTACCTTCTTCTTGCTAACTACAAACAACCTGCATGAAATCTGCTGCGGGAACCAGAGACGTCGCCGCAGCGGAGACCAAAAATGGGATCCATCCTGTGATGCGATCCACGTCATCACATCTCACACGCCTTACGTGCGTGCAACAGAGTACCGCCGAAGCAGCGCAGACATACGTCGCCTGCCGATTGACCGCCCGGCACGAGTAGAGGCCGCGCGAGTGACACCCCGTCGAAGAGATTCCGTGTCGCCGCGGAGGCGACTAGAACGTCACACCTCGCGGCCGAGTCCGGGCTACTTACGGATGCCCAGCTTTCCGATGATATCCAGATACCGCTGTGGGTCCTCTCCACGAACGTAATCCAACAGACGGCGACGCTTACTCACCAATCCCAACAGACCGCGACGTGATGCGTAGTCCTTGTTGTGAGTCCGCATGTGTTCCGTCAAACCGTTGATTCGCTCCGTCAAGATCGCAATCTGCACCTCGGGAGACCCCGTGTCTCCGCTCTCTGAACCGTGCTCCTGGATGACCTCAGCCTTGCGCTGCTTCGAAATCGTCATTCGTTTGTTTCTTTGTCTTTTATCGTTGCTTCAAACGTTCATCGTTCTGCTGTCGTTCGGAGCGTCAGTTTACCGCCCCGCGACAAGTCCGCAACGGCAAAACATCAGCCGCCGCTCGCGGTCAAAAAGCCCTTCACGCCCAGCCATTGGCGGACGTCTGCCGCCAACTCATCAGCGGACCGGCCCGAACCACCGTCCAGGCGTATCTCCGGTTGCTCTGGAGCCTCATAGGGATCGCTGATCCCGGTGAAATGCGGGATTTCGCCCGCCCGAGCCTTCTTGTACAGACCCTTTGGATCCCTTGATTCGCAGATCTCAAGCGGTGTGTCAACAAACACTTCCACGAAGTCGTCGCCCCCCGCGGCAGTCACGATCCGCCGCACTCGATCCCGGTCCCGCCGATAGGGGCTCACAAAAGCCGTCAATGTCACCAGTCCCGTACCCGCCATCAGCGACGCCACGCTCCCGATCCGGCGAATGTTCTCTTCCCGGTCGACCGGCCCAAACCCCAAACCGAACCGGCCCGCAAACTCGGCACCATGCTCTGGCTCCAACACCGACGCGGGAGCGCAAAGCCCATGGCGAACATTATCCCCGTCGAGCAACACCGTCGCCCGGCCCTCCGAATGCAGCATCGCGTCGAGCGCATTGGCCACCGTGCTCTTGCCGCAACCGCTCAGTCCCGTGAACCAAACCACACAGCCACGCTGCCCCAGCAGCCGCTCCCGTGCAGTTCGATCCACCGTCTGCTCGTGCCAAACAATATTTTTCGATTCGTCCACCTCAACCTCTCTACCCGCGATTGGCCCGGATCCTACCCCATCCCCCGAGCATCACCCAGGACCAAGTTTGAATCTCAAAGCCGGCCGCGGACAATGGGAGGAAAGGTTCCGACACCCTTCCTCGGTCGCACATGACAAACGCCCGAAAATTCGTCCCACACTATTCGGTCGAAGACTATCGGCAGTGGGAAGGTGACTGTGAACTCTGGTCAGGCATCGCGGTCGCGATGAGCCCCCGCCCCTTCGGCACCCACCAACTCACGCTGGTCAATTTAGCCGCTGAGATCCGAGGTGAACTCCGCGCTCACGGCCACCATGCCGTTGTGTTGGTCGAATGCGACTGGATTGTCTCCGAGGACTCGGTCGTCCGGCCCGATCTGATCGTGCTCTGCGGCGATGCTCTCGAAAAGCATATCGAATCCCCGCCACCGATCGTCGCTGAGGTCCTGTCCGATTCGACCCGTGAACGCGACCTGACTTTCAAGCGTGATCTGTACCAAGAGCACGGCGTGGACTGCTACCTGATCCTGGATCCAGAAGACCGTTCCTTCCAATCCTTTCGGCGCGATGCGAACGATGCCTTCCAAAACGAGCGGATCGAAACAAGCGTCGAGCTGACCCTTTGCAACGACTGCCACATCCAGTTGATCCGCGACCAACTCTTCGGCAAATGAAGCTTGAAGACATTTCATTAGCGGGTCGTCGTCACGTGCGCGGTCGCGACTCGAACTGAAAGAAACGCCACACCGAAACAAAGCCGATTGAAGGGATTACCAAGAGAAGAAATCAATCGACCCATCAAGCGATTCGTTCGATAAGACGGTTCAATGGCTCCATCCGTCAGACGCCACTGATCCCAACCACGTGGCGTGGCAAATCACGAGCTTATCCTTCGTGCTCTTCGTGTCCTTCGAGGTTCAATTTGCAGCCAAGTGTGTTCAGAGCATTGCCACCCACTCACGAACTCGCGCTTCGGTAGCTCAGCAAACTGCGCCGGAACAGCCAGCGACTGGCGAAGACGCTGATGACGGTCACCAACGCAGCCCACCCCACGATGCTCCACTCCCAATCCGCGCGCGGTGAAAGTGGCTTGGCCAGAATTCTCGCGGGAACATTCACCACCAAAAGGATCGGGATCACGAACGTGAAGAACCCGAATAGCGGTCGCCCCCAGCCGCGATTGTAAATCTCCATCGGATAGCGACTGAAGTTCGTGATGTAAAACCAAAAGTTGTACAGCGATTGATTGCGTCCGAGCCAAACGCTCGTCGCGCTCAGGCAAATCATCAGGCTGTACATCATCAACACTCCGCAAACCAAAAACGCCAGGTACAGAATCAACGACAACAGCGACGGCACCATCGGATCGACCTCGCGCGTGCCCAACTGCCAAAGCGAGCCGATCGCGATCAATCCGCCGGCAAAGAAGTTGGAAAGCTGACTCCAATCGACTTTCTGAAACGAAATCAAGAACTGTGTGTCGATCGGTTTCAAGAGCGCAAAATCCAATCCGCCGGTGCGAATCATCTCACTGAACTCTTGCGCGTTGGGCATGAAGAATGTCTGCACCAACGAGTTGATGAACCATGTCGTGGCGATAAACAAAAAGAACCGCTCGCGGTCCCAACCCGTACCTTCGCCGATCGAGCCGGTGTGCTCAAAAATGATCAGGTAAAAGCCAACGTTCATCGCCGTCCAGCCGAGACTGCTCACGCACTGGAGGATAAAGTTCGTTCGAAACGTCATATCGCGGATCAAACTGTTTCGCGCGAACGTCGCAAACACCCTGCCGTAGCGGCTCCACTCACTCATCGCGATCAGCCTCCGAATCCGCTGTAACGCTTCACGCCGCGGCCATACGCGAACCGGCAAAGCACGATGAAGAACGTCAGCCACGCCGCCTCAATGGCCAACTCCATCGGTAAATCCTCTGCCGGGACCTTGCCCAGGAAAACTGCCGCAGGGAAGAACGCCAAATACTTGAACGGCAAAAACGTCACCACCGCCTCGACGCTTTCGGGCAGCATCGTCAGCGGAAACATGTGTCCCGAAAGAAAGAAACTGAACAGCATCAGTACGAACAGCAGCGAGCTGACGTCGAGAAACCAAAAGCCGATCATCCCGATCGCGGCTTCCAAAAAGAACCCAATGAGAAAGCCCATCACCAGCGAGCCACAGAACGCAGCGATGACATGGAGCGGCGGCCAGCCTTGCACGAAGTAGTCGCGGCACAGATAAAAAACCAGCGCGAACGGAGCCACCGCGATCGCATAGTACGCCAATTTGTGAGCGACGCGAGTGAGCAACATGAATGCGACGAAATCAACGGGCTGTATCAGATAACGTTTGATTTCACCCTCGCGAATTTGTTTCGCGATTCCCGCCGCCAGTCCGGGCATGCTGGAAAACGCTCGCGCGATCATCGTCAACAGGTAGTAGGCGACCATGTCGCGGAACCGAAAGCCGCCGATTTGAGTCGATTCATCTTCGGCGCTTCCGATCGCATCGAAGACGGCATACCACAAGAAAATCTGGGTAATGATTGGCATAAACCGCATCAGCGTGCCGAGGGCGAAATCGCCCCGATAAACCAGCCGCTCGCCCAACGATGTCTTCAAGATCATCCACCACACGCCGACTCGCTGGGTCAGGGTGGGGGAGGGCAGGGGAGGGTAGTCCGCATCGATCGCAGCACTCGACATAAAGTTCTCCATGACATCAGGCAGCCCATCGCCGGGCGGCTCTGTTTTAGTCCAGCCACACCGATTTGTTGAGACGCCGCTTGGAGGAACTTCTTACCCGATCGGTTCGCGACGATTGAGTTGCATCCCGATCACGGTCAACGTCACCACCATCGCGCCCATCACGAGCGTCGGCCAAACGATCGAGACTCGCTCCATCACCAGTAAAGGCAGTGCAATGGTCAGAATGCCGCCGCCAATGAACGGCGCCGAGAGCGGCGCGGCCAACGCGTAGTCACTCGCCGCCGAAGTCTTCAACTCCGGGTCCACCACCCGCAACAAGACAAATCCGGTTGCCGTGGTGCCCGTCGACATTCCGTAATTGATCAGCCCCAACTGAAACCAATGCTCACGCGGCAACACCCAACGGGAAATCAACATCAAGCAGATCGCCGTCCAAAGGATCCCGGCAACGAACAGGATCGCGAACGGTTCCAGCAACTCCGCCACCTTACTCAGTCTCAGCGAAGTGATGGCCGCGACCACCAGCACTTCCATCGCTGTGGCGCTCAATCGCTCAATCGTCCGCGAGTCGATGAGATCACTCTGGCCGACAAAACCCAATCCGCGACGCACGAGCCAACCGCCAAGCATGGTGTAGATGAACAGCGGAAAATCGACGACGTTGCTCACCGCCAACCGTTTTTTAAGCTCCGCGTCCGCACCCACTGACTCGGACGTCGCACCGGCTCCGACAATCCCATCGACCCAACCCGCGAGCGACAGGACGCAACTCTGCATCAACATCCCCAGGCCCAGTGCGATCGCGATCCATACCGCTTGCAACAGCAGTGGGTCAACGACGTCCGACGACAACTTCGCGAATCCGATCGGTTCGCGCCCCGAGCTTGCGCCGTCGCTCCGTTCGCCGAGCCTCGACTTCTCAACCCAGCCCAGCGCAGCCGCCACGTTGATCCAGGCAATCCCACTGATCAACCCAAAGACGAGACCACAAGTCGCCATCAACAGCCCCAAATCCAGACCGACTTCGCCGAGACCGACTTTTTCATTCGCGAAGACTTGGCCCATCGCGGCCGCCGTTCCGTGACCGCCGGCGAACCCCGTCTCAATCAAGAACCCGAACGAATTCGGCACGTCGAATCGAGGCTGGATCAACAACCAAGTGACCAGCAAACCGACAAACGTCTCGCCCAAAACGATGATCCAAACCATCAACCCCTGCCGGCCGACGCGGCTCGCCTGTGACCCCGAATGATCGGAAGACTTGGAGGCAGGCGGCTGCAACAACATCGACGCGAACACGATGGCAATCAAAGGCCCCGGCCAACCGCTGAGAACCTTCGCGAGTTGGGCCGCCCGCGATGGCAAGTCCTCCGTATCCTTCGACTCCGTCTCTGCGTCGCTTCCCCCCGGATCTGCGTTCTCACTGACAGCGGACTCGCCAAG
>JBCBLJ010000670.1:0-4728 GCA_038520195.1 Planctomycetota bacterium | reverse complement strand
TGGGACGCCAAAGAGCGGAAAGAGGTCCGCGCCGTTGTTGAATTGCGGAACCTTGAATCCAGCCGCACCCGCTATCCAGAACAGGGCAAACGCAGTCCACGGAATGGCAAACAAAACCATGCCGACGGCGCGCTTTGTGAAATACTTCGGCTTCGGCATGCCACTCCACAGGACACGCTCATCGTGGTCCAGTTCACGCCAGACCATCTCCTGAAGCTTCGGCGGGATGAGAGGATCAATCATCAGTTTCCACCCGCACTTGCTGATTCCGAATCGAGTTTCCACCTGCGACGGGGCGACTGCCGAAGACCTGCTGAGTCCTGTCGTCGCTCATCCCCTCGCCTCCACTCCACGATTGGATCAGTTTCCGTCATCGCTTTCGACTTCAAAGAACTCTGCTCGCCACCTGTTGGCATCGCGAACACTCCCTCCGAACGATCAAAACAGTCGAAGGCCAGGATACGTCTTAGGGCCGACCAAATTCAGAGTTATTCTGCGCTCCTGAGAATCTTCTCCATCTTCTTTCCCTTCGCGAGTTCGTCGACCAGTTTATCCAAGTACCTGACTTTTTGCAGGAATACGTTCTCCAACTCTTCGACTCGGTAGCCACAGATCACGCCCGTAATCAGGTGCGAATTCGGATTGAGTTTGCATTGGTTGAAAAACGTCCCAAATGTCGTGTCACCCTCGATCATTGAGTTTAACTTCTTTTCGCTGTATCCGGTGAGCCAGCGAATCACCTCGTGTAACTCTTCTTTCGTGCGTCCCTTTTTCTCAACTTTCGCAAGAAGAGCAGGGTACACGGACGCAACGGTCATCTTCGCAACGCGCTCTTCCGTACCGGGCGGTGGCTGTTTCATCTCGTTAGTCGTTCAATCTCGAGGGACGTTGCTCTAGTGGATGTACGGTGCTCCGGTGAATCCACAGTGCTCTCGTGGATGCACGGTGTGCTGGTGGGTCGAAGAAACCCCGCGACCAACTCACCCGCCGTGCGCGATTCACCCATCCGATGCTTCGTCTTGCTCAACGGTGCCTGAGCTTCTCATGACCCGTTTGCGATCAAGAATAGCAGTCACTCCGCCAAGCACGAACAATGAACCCGGAGCAATCACGCCGCACAGTAGCCAAGCATACCACGGCGCGGGCCCACTGAATTGCCGGAAGGCGTATGCGACAAACAAGCCCCCAAGGAAATACAGCATGAGAACGAGAGGCAATTCGATCAGGCCGAACCCACGTTTCGTCGAAGATGCCCCCGTTTCTCGCAGAGCCGTCATCTCACGTCCCCGTTTCATCGCTTCGTTCTACGTCAACGCTCGAGTCACTCGGGTGACTGCGTTCCCACCAAAGCACGAGTTCCGCAACAATGTAAACAGCGCCCGTAAAAAGGATCACATCCGCGGGTGTCAGTCCGCCTTCTTGAACGGACTGCATGTTGATGAAGACCAGTAAACACATGATAGCGATGATCGGAAAAACGGCCCATCGCTGCGCGAGCCAAATCAAGCAGCAGCAGACACCGACGATCGCCAGGATGGCCGCGATCACGAACTCCGCGTCCGCCAAGGCCGACCAACCACCGATCACGCACAGTAGCAAAATGAATGGAGTGAACCAGCCGACCCGCCAGCCTGGAAATGCGAACGTCATTTTGCAGAATCCCTGATGACCTAAGCCCATAAACCGAATGATCTCCACCGGAAAGGATCATGGCCCCTCCATCGGTCACACACAACTGAATCGCGATGGAGCGACGGTGAGTGCCCAAATCTCCGCCACAATCGCTCGCTGACGCTCAACGACTTGGCACCGCAAAGCGCGCATACCAGGCGCCCGGTGCGCGGCTTCGCAAACGAAAAACACCCGCCAACACCCACTGCGCAAACGTATTGCTGTTCGGGCCCGGATAGTAGCGATACTTTTCGGTCCAAGGGTACGTCGCGGGCGCTTTCTCCAAACGTTGACCGATGGCGACTGCATCATCGCCAACCCAAGATCTGACGTGTCGACTGGGTCCAAAACCCACGTTCGCTTTGGGTGGCATGAGATCGCGGTGAAGGTATCCCCACGCAACGCCACCGACGTCCTTTCGCTGCCAAACCTCCCATCGATGAGAACCCGTTTGCTCTCTGACCACAAGCCAGTGATGGTCCGCGAATCGCCCCAAGATCGGGATCGGCGCGGCCCAAAGTTCAACGGTAGGTACTATCATGAAAGGGGTTTGAATGGCGGCAATTGAAGTGATGGCGACAATTCGACGAGTCATTTCCAGAAGACGCTCTGGTGTTACTCGCCACAAGGTCTGTTTCCCGGCCAAACCTGGGTGCAATCGACACGCCGTTCGTTTCCACAACCACAGCCTTTCGTGTTCACGTATTCCATCCGAACACTACTCGTCGTCACGACCGTCGCGGCGAGTGTCATCGCGCTAAGACGATGGCGTTTGCATCGTCGATGGGCCGATGTCCAAGCGAGTCTCGCAACATGGGCAGCCGAGACCGACCGTAGCGATGGAGTGATCGATCAGTATTGCTACTTTAACTCGTTAGAATGGTCTGCCAATGAACCGGCAATCACACGGTTTCTCGTGCTGACCGGTCTCCTCGTCTTCTTTGTTAGCACGTTGTGCGACGCGCTGATTGAGCAACCGCATCCACCAAGAAATCGAGCTCAGCCGCGACCGAATTTCCTCAAGCTTGATCGGACAATTGCAGATTGCGTTCACTTCCGTTTGGGAGGGTTCAGCCGGTTTGCCATCGATTTTTCTTGGGGGACAGATCAAGAGCCATCGCCGAGCTACTTCGGCGTCATCCCAGGACGCAACCACGTCGGGCCGCGTCCTTAAGATCAGGTGAAAATGGTTCGAGAGAATCGAAAAGCAAAGGAGATCGATACCGAAATGGGCGGCGAAATGCTGGAGCAGGTCTTCGATCCAGACTTTCCGATGATCAAAGTTCCTGCCACTGACGGGGTCATCACCGATTAGAAAGCACCTGCGAACGGTGCGGTTAATGACGTGGGCGATGGTGACCTTGTTGGGGTCAATCACTTCACAGCGAGCGAGTCGGGACATGGCACCGTCTCCGGCGAAAGCCGACCGAAGGCACGTGCTCGACGAATCAGCAAAAGCAAAAACGAGTGTCCGTCACTCAGTTACCATCAGACCCGGCATCCATCACTTCGTCAAGACGTTCCTTCGTGTTTAGCCCCAGGCATCGTCTCTTCGGATTCAGCTTGTCTACGGACTTGTCGTTCGTCCCTGCCCCAAACTGCTATCTCGCCGAGAGCAGGCGAGTGCTCTGTCCATAAGGATCCGAAACTGCTCTGTCCCCAAACGCCTCGTCCTGTCCCCAAACGCCTCGTCCCCTGTGCCTAGACGCCTCGTCCCCACTGCTTTCGCGAACGCCCACGACGCAGAGTACCCAACGCCCACGACACTTTCTCAATCGGCCAATGCGATGACGAGGATGATAGGAGAATACTCTGTCACCAAACAGCCACCTGTCACCAAACACCCTCTGCTCTCTCCCCGCGCGGCCTCTTTCAGCCGAGTGCCATGCGAAACTGTCCTGTCCCCCACAGGCTCGAAACTGCTCTGTCCCAAAACGGTTCGAATGGTGCTCGGAAACTGCTCTGTCCCCAATCGGTATGGTCAGCGTCTGTGGCCGCTAGAGTGATAGACGCAGGATGAGCGCAATAAAGAGCGTGACGGCGATTAGCCAACCCGCGAATCGGATGATTCGCACGAGGGTGTTGAGCTTCGTGGTCTCGCTTGACCACTGAACCTTCGACTGTTCTTCGATCAACTTGTCGCTGAGCACGCCCTTCACAAACGCCGGCTGCCCGGTCTCGACGCCGCTCCCCGCGAAGTAGCACCCACTAAAGAAGAACGACTCGTCGTTTTTGTCTGCCGTCGAATCACAGCCAAACGCTTGCCCCAACACGATTCTCAGCCTTGGTTTCAACTCGTGACGTATGCGGCACGTCAACGAGTACAGCTTTCGATTGCCGCGCTGCTGTTCGAGTCCATCGTCGCGGCTGAACAATCGGTGCACCCAGTCTTCAAAGGCGTCGCAAAGTCGATCACTGTGCGTGTTGAGTTCGTTGGGCGTCGGACGACTCCTCAAGTCAAAGCGACCTCCAAGACGCCGCGACAACAAGTCATCACCCAACCGTCGAACAAGTTCCACAAAACCGGCTTCGCGCTCGAGCCCCACCAAAAGCGCGGTCACCGGGGAACGCACGCCAAGCGTCGTCTGTAAAGCCGTCACATCGTTTCGCGCCGATTGCGCGATCGCGGCCAATTGCAAGGGGCCCACTTGCGAAAGCTCAAAGGGCAAGAGCGTGACCGCCCCATTGATCCCACAGAGCGCTTGCCGACGCTTTCTCAGTAGACGGCACACATACTGCAATCGCTCAAGTTGGTCCGACGTGTCCAGCGCATCCGGCAACGCGATCTTTTTGGTCGCACTCACGAGCGGGACGGTGACCGGCGCGGCTTTGGGGTTCGCCTGGGACCGCCCCTTCGTCTCAGACTTAGCCGTGGTCTTCTTCGCGATCGATGTCCTCGTCGACGTTGAGCCATCAAAGGACTTGCCCGCAGGACTCGCTATCTCCTCGCCGGAACCCTCCGGTGCCGTCGCTTGATTAAACATCAAGGTGCCGTCGTGGAGATAGCGAGTCCTGCGGGCAAGTCCTTTGATGGCTCAACGTCGACGAGGACATCGA
>JBCBLJ010000707.1:0-4403 GCA_038520195.1 Planctomycetota bacterium | reverse complement strand
GTCAGGCTGCCATAATCATGTTCATGGACGACGCGGGCCACGATGGTGTCACCTGTGCGCAAGTCGGGGTTGATCCTCGCGCCCGTCCCACTCATCAGCACAAGCCGCGGGCGGAACGCTTCAATCAGCAAGGTGCTGGTGGTCGCGGTATGAACTGGGCTTGGGGTGCGATGTCCATGACCGGTATGCACACCATTCGTCCGCCGAATGCGGAAATGTGTGAAGCACACTGGTACGACAACGTGGGTACATGCCCGCCGAGTAGTCGTCACCAAGGTGGTGTCCACGTCCTCATGGGCGACGGTGCGGTCATCTTCCTCACCGATTCGATCGAAGCCGGTGAACAACGTGCTCCGGTGATCGGTGCTCGTCTGCCTGGCGACGTCAAGAACCGACCCGGTAAGAAGAGCCCCTACGGTCTGTGGGGTGCACTCGGAAGCCGTGGTGCCAAGGAATCGATCGAAGAGCAACTCAACCAGTAAGACGCTCTTCAGTTGACAACAATGCGAACCTCGTCCGCACCTGCGGGCGAGGTTTTTTTGTTGCCCTCGACGCTGTCGCTCGGTCCCACAAAGCGTCGTTGATCCCGGGGCTTCCTCAGCAAACAATGATGGGATTCGTCGCAAGGGCCATTGAAGTGAATCGACTCACCACGCTCCTCTCACTATCACTCTTGATCGCTTCCGTTGGTCGCGTGACGGCGGAGGAACCAACCTATGTCGGACGCGACGCCTGCCGAGAGTGCCACGCTGAAAACTATCAGCTTCACTCGAGTCACGGCCACAAGCACTCGTTCGCGACCACCGATGACCCAAAGATCATCGAACTCTTTGACGGAAAGTCCTTCGACGCCGGCGAGCCATTCGGGACCTTTACCTACCACGCCGACGATCAAGGGCTTTACGCGCTGTTGCCGAAGAAGTTCGGCGACCGACCATTCCGACTGAACTATGCGCTCGGCTCTCCGGAGATTGCGGTGACTCTGTTGTCCTTGGTCCCCGATCCGGTCGAAGGCACGGTTGCGATCGAACATCGCGCGTCTTGGTATGACCGGCGCGGCGCGCTCGGGCCGACGCCGCTCGATCCTATTGCGCCGCGAACCCCCGCCGAAATGTTTGGGTTACGGCATGAAGGAACGGTGATGGAACGGTGCATCTATTGCCACACCACACGGGCGACAATCGAGAACCAACAAATCACGGACTTGATCCCAAACGTCAACTGCGAGAAGTGCCACGGACCGGCGAGCCTTCACGTCGAGCAAGCGCGGTCGATGCCGAATCCGCCAAAATTCTCGGTGGGCAAAAAGGACTGGGATGCGGAATCCGAAATTCAACTCTGCGGTGACTGCCACCGACTGCCCGTGACCGTGTCGAAGAAGAAATTACGAGATTACCCGGACGAACTGACACGATTCCAACCGGTCGGAATGCTGAGAAGCGCCTGCTACGTCAAATCAAAAGGCCGCATGCGTTGCTCCACCTGCCACAATCCGCACCAATCGGTGACGGAAGTCTCGCGGAAACAGCACATTCAAAATTGCATCGCCTGCCACCGGGAAGACAATCCCGAGCATGTGCTTTGTCCGAAGTCGACGACCGAGGGTTGCATCGAGTGCCACATGCCTGAGAAGGACCTGCCGGGTCTGGACATTACATTCCACGATCACTGGATACGGGTGATCGATGAGTAACCGCTTCTCGCTTTGTCTCGGCGATCGCCATTGCCGCATGCTGTTCGTATCATTGCTGGTAACCGCCACGGTTGGTTGTGGCCCGGACGCCGAAAAATCGACGCCATCTGAGCGGATTGAAAAACCGGTGATTGATTCGGACGATTCTCCGACTCAGACTGCAGAGTCCCAAGACGCGGTCGAATCCACCAACGTCGACGTTGAACCTGCGGAGGAACCGCTCTCAACGACGCGAGTCGAATCTTCAGAAACTCGCTCCACTCCAACCGACCCGGTCACGATCCGCGACACGGCGATCGAATCTCTCGAGTCAGGAAAACTGGATCGAGCTTTTGAGCTCGCCCGAAAAGCGAAGCGACTCGATCCCGAAAACCCCGAGACGATCTTCTTGAACGCTCGCGTGCTGGCGGCCCGCCATCGTTTCGCCGAAGCAGTTCAAATCCTAGACGACCTCGCATTGTCAGTCCCCGATGCTCGCCTCCCGGTCTTGGGGCAAACGGCCGAATGGATGGTGACTGAGGGCCGGTTCGAGGAAGCCGAGGCACGCTTCAAAAAATTGAGCGACTTGGTCGGCGAGGGCGGCCTTGTTTCGCGACGCTTGGCTCAGCTTTTTCTTCGGCAGGGCCGGTGCGTCGAGGCGGCCGCGCACCTTCGCCTCTTGTGCAACGAGGGCAATGTCGAGGAAGGCGAACTCAGAACGCTGCTTACGGTCTCCAATCCGATTGCGTTCGACGATTCCGACGACACACTCGAACCGATCGGTGTTCTCGGTCGAGTTCGATCGTTGATCAGTGCCAATGATTGGGCGGCCGCCCGAGCGGAAATCGAATCGGTCGATTCGCCGTCGAGCGATGAATCCGCGATTCGAGCCCGCATCTACGCCACGACTCAAGACTTCGACTCGCTCCGGGCGTGGTTGGAGGGCGACGGCAAACAAACTGGCAACACGAATGCCGACGGCTGGTTTGCCGTCGCATGCCTATCGGTTCATGATGGGGAACACGCCCAAGCCGTCGATGCCTTTTGCAACGTCGTGCTCCGCGACCCGACGGATGCCGAAGCCTATGCGATGATGAGCGATTCGCTCTCCAAACTCGGTATCGAAGACAAAGCAAAACTTGCGTCGACGCGTTCGGAGCTTCTCTTGCAAACGCAGAAAATTGGCAAGCGGATGTCTAAATCGGAGTCTCCCGACACGAAGGACCTGTCCACTCTGACCGAGTTGCTCGGAAAACTTCGCCGACCCTCCGAAGCCCTCGCTTGGCGTGCCGTGGAAACCATCTACGCCCAATCCCGATCTGAGATCACGCGCGAAGAAGCGATCAAGCGACTGGAACAGATCAATCGCAATCGACTCGAGCTCCCGTCGGACGCACGCGGTCTCATGGAGTTCGTTCTTTGTGGCATCGATCCGCAAGCACTGCTCGACGAGCAAGCGAAATGAAAGACAAGTGCGGAACCCGTTCACGAATGCCCAAATGCCCAGCGATCTGACAAACAGCGATCTGACGAACAGTGACCAACCACTGCAAAGTTTGGATGAGTTGGAGGAAGACGTACTACGTCGCTATCCCGAGCAAGCGTCAGCGAAGTCCGAGCTCACCGATTCCGGCAAGCCTCACGATTCGTTTCGGAACTATGCGAGCGAAACACGGTCTTCGGTAAAGGATTTTTACCGACTCAATCATCGTTACCAGACCGTTGATTTTGTGCGGCAGAAGCGAGCCCAGTATCTCGCGCTCGATCGATGCAGGATGGGCGTCTGGGAGGCGCTCGAGTTTCTGAACACGCTGGTCGATGACAGCGATCCCGACACCGATCTCACACAAATCCAGCACCTGCTACAAACCTCCGAAGCGATTCGAGCCGATGGCCATCCTCGCTGGTTTGTGGCTACCGGATTGATGCACGATGTCGGCAAAGTGCTCTGTCTTTATGGCGAGCCTCAATGGGCGGTCGTCGGCGACACGTTCCCCGTTGGTTGCCGGTACAGCGACAAGGTCGTTTTCCCCGAATTCTTCGTCGAGAACCCCGATTCAAGCGTGCCTCTGTATCAGGAAGAAACGGGCATTTACGAACGAAATTGCGGACTCGACAACGTGATGCTTTCTTGGGGACACGACGAGTACATTTACCACGTCACAAAGGACCATCTTCCAAAAGAAGCCCAATACATGCTCCGCTACCATTCGTTTTATGCGTGGCACCGCGAAGAAGCGTACCAGTGCCTAACGAATGAAGAGGACCGCGAATACTTGCGTTGGGTCCGCGAATTCAACCCGTATGACCTTTACACCAAGAGCCATGAACCGCCTGACGTTGCGGCGCTGAAACCGTACTACGATGATTTGATCGCGGAGTTCTTTCCGGACGAATTGGCTTGGTGACCTACCACCATTGCTAGTTCCCATGACGATCCGGCCTCACCAGCCAAATCCCGCCGCGACGCCCGCTGTCACCGTGTTGCGTTGCGCTGAAATCCGCAACATCCACGTTGCCTCGCGAAATTCTAAGTTGTCTCGCGGAACTTCCCGCGCTGTCCACTGTCCACCAGACCGCCAGGCGATGCCGAGGACGGCTCCCACGACGGCATCAGGGAAAGACTTTCGGGAATTCGCGCAGGAACTCGCCTCGCGATCGCAGTAACCTTGGTGCACACTCCACCCGCACCGATGCCCCATGACGTCTGATTCCGAATCCGAAATTGTCT
>JBCBLJ010000672.1:0-4697 GCA_038520195.1 Planctomycetota bacterium | reverse complement strand
TGGCCGAGGCTCAATCCAGCCCGCGGACTGATACAACGGCGTTCCGGTCGGTTGAATTTCGGCACGCTGGACCAGAACCGGAACCACCGTCACCGGGGTCTTCGGCAACCACTGTCGACCGGCCGCGGCTCCCAGCAGCATGACGAAGCCCATCCCCATGGCTGCGGGTAAGAGGTAGCTTGGCCGCCACTGCTTGCGCCGATAGCTGGTCGGTCGCGGCGATGAAGGCTCACGATGGAGTGCCAGTCCGCTGAGGTCGACCTGAGATTCACTCATGGCTCACTCGTTGGGTCGCACAAAGACTTTCCGGGCCGCGATCGTGAGGTTCCCCTCCGCATCCCGTCGGGCGGTTCCCTCAACGACCACGGTTGATAGCTCGGTGGCTCCCAGCAGTTGTCGCGCATCCTGCTCGACTGTCTTTCCCGCTTCATCGACGATCTTCACCGTCGCGATATTCTCTTGGACTTGGTCCTGTGCACAGCAGTAGTCCCAGGGCTTTGGACAGCCCTCTTCGGGTGAGCAGCAGGGAACTTTCGGATCGACAACGGTGAAGGCCGCGAGGCCGCTCACAAACGGTTCCGCCGAACCACCGATCCGCCCAATCAGAGTAATCTTCTGGTCGTTAGTGGCACCTTCACGGGCTTTGCCGACCGGCATCGCCCCTGGAGCCTCGGAGGTGGCCAAGTATTCAGATTCAATCGTCGTCGTGATTGTGGGGCTCGGTTCGCTCGAGCCATTGCATCCAGCCAAGACGGCAAGTGCTCCCGGAAGAATCCAAGTCAACATCTTCATTCCAAGTACTCCTCAAACGGATTTCAAACTGATCGCCACCGATTCACGAAGTGCCTTGAGCGCGGGTGGCAACGCGCCGACGACACCGAGCAACAAACCAACGCCACAACCGAAAATGATTGCGACACTATCGATGTGTAATGCGAACGCTCCCATCGTGAAGCGGATTGCCATTCCATCGAATGTGATGAGCGCAAGTCCGCTAGAGAGCAGGCACGCTGCCGAAGCCAGTAAGACGCCTTCTTGAATCAGACTCAGTGCGATGGCTCGTCGCCGAAAGCCGATCGCCTGAAGGGTCGCAATTTCGCGTATCCGTCCAGCGACTGCGCCATACATCATGTTCATCCCGGCGAAGACTCCGGCGGACGACACCAGCACGACAACGGTCCAGGCAAGCAACCGAACGGGCTGATAATGCTGTTGGAGGACCGAGTAGTAATCGGTCTCTCGGATCGCGCGCAGCTCTAGATCGGTTCGCTCTTTGCAGAACAGTGAGACCGCGGCATGAGACCCTCGGGGCTCCAACAGCACCGCGACCAAACTCAGGTCCTGACGTTTCGTGGCCGTCTGTAGCTCGGGGAGGTTGCACCAGATTTCGGATTCGTACGCGGCACCATCGGCGGAAAAAATACCTGAGATGGTCCAAGTTCTTCCCTCAAAATCAACGCGTTGGCCAATCTCCGTTGCCTCGCTCGATGCGCCCAATTTGGCTGCCGCCAACCGGCCAATCATGACTTCTCCCGTGTCCGGCCATGATCCTTGATGGAGGCGTACCGTTCGCCGAACCAAGGGCGCTTTCGGCGTGACGCCGCGTATCAAACCAAGTCCAAGATGGCCGGTCGATGTTGCGACTCGCGATCCTAAGTAAAGTTCGGGCGAGACGTGCGGTTGACGAAATCGCGTCCATGTTCCGTCGACACTGGCCGTCAACAGCGCAGGCGTGCGAGCGTCGATCGCGGAGTTTTCAATGTTTTCTTCCGAGCTCACGGAGTGAACCAAAACGACATTTTCGTCGCCGCTAATGGACAAGGATCGCTGGATGCCGCGAATGAACCCGACAACCACCAAGACCAACATCACGACCGTCGCCAAGGCAATGAGCGTGAGTGCGGTGCGAATGGGCCGTCGAGACAGATTCCGGACGCCGTATTCCCAGGGGAGCAACATCAGACGGATCGCCGTGAGTTTGACATGGCATCGTCCACTCAGCGCAACGTGCGCGGAGGGGGAGGCAAAGTTTGGTTCACTGAGTCGTCATCCGATCCGCGTCAACGCACGGGCAATGCACCGAGGGCGCCGGTGAGAACTCAGAAGTGGCGACAGAGTGTCGCGAGAGAGGCGATCAAATCAGCCAAGTCTGGAACGTAATGAGCGCATCTCGACCGCCGCAATGATCGGGTGGGCTCATTGCAATTGTCGAGAGACACTTCGAAAATTCGATGTGCGACGATTCAATGCGCAAAGGTGTCACCCCGCGAGACAAAACCTGGCTCGTCGCCAGGCAAATGTCCGGTGAACCCTGAATCGTCGCGCCGTGGCAAATGCAGTCCGGGCACGTGCAGTCTTCTGACGGAAAGTCACCGCCTTGTTTCGGCTCGGAGTCGCACTCTTGATGGCAGCACGCGCATGCAGCAACCGCCTGAGTCTCAAACGCAGGTGCGTCTGGCGCGGAGACGCACCGAAACGGGCACAGCAGCAGGTTACTGATCAACAGCGCTAGAAGAAGAAATTGCGACATCCTGTCACCGTAGCCGCTCTTTCATAGGGAGTCAATGTTGCGTTGAGCATTAGCGTTTCTGTTCATCTGTCCGTCGGTTGATCTGGGAGCAGCATTGAACGCCCCTCTTGTTCCAGTCGATCCATTGCCCGGGAGGCTCCGCGCTCTCTGGAGAGCCTGACGCTTTCGCTCGTTTGCGTCCCACGCCCAGGTCTTGCAGACCTGTTTTGCGAACGCACTTTAGTCTTGAAGGAGCTTTCGTGCGGCGTCGGTCACCACCTGATGGCAATCAGGCCAGAGAGCGCTTGCTTTGTCCGAAATTCTCAGATGCAGGTGTCCGGCGTCACTCTCTTGTCCCACAGTGGTGATCGCAGGATCGTCGCCTTCGGCTTCGGTGAGCGGAGCCTTAGTCGCCCAGAGCTGGATCGTTGCGATGTCGCGTTTGTCTTTGCCGGATGAATAAGTGAGATAGACTCTTTGTTGCCAGCCGACTTGCACACTCCATCCTTCGGGCGCGATCTTGCGGAGTGCCCGCATCAATCGCTTGGGGAACGTCTGCCGCCCGGCGGCGATGGTGACGGTGACTTCGTTGGAAGCAGGTAGTGTCGCAGCGCGAATCGCGGGCGCGTCGACTCGAATCTTGTACGTGCCTTCGTCCAACATGAACAAACCGGTCGCATCCTGCATTTCCCAGAGTGTGACCGTTTCACCGGGCGCTAGTGGCACTTCGCCGCCGGCCGTTTGATAAGCCATTTGGAGTGACTCGTCGGAATTGCCGGTGGCAACATTGGTCACGCGAAGGACGCGAAACGCGCTGTAGTGTTGGGCGTCATAAGCTTGGGGTTTATCACCGAAATTCTTGAGTTCGAGCTTGAGCCGCAACGGCTCGCCGACCTTGGGCTTCTGCGTTAGCAGAGAAAGTCGGACCCGAAGGTCACCCGTTTTGGCACGCGGGCCCCAACTCTCATCCGCGTCGCTGTCACCGCCTGCCTGATTCGGCTCTGCCTTGCCCGCGATTGTGGCCAACAATCCCATGATCTTCTGCTTGTCCGTGGACGCGGCGGAATCGCTGTCCGTTTCCGCCACGCCAAGTTCTTTACGCAGCCGGTCCAGGTTTTCGCGAATCGACAGCCGCATCCGCAGGTCGTCGCCAAACTTCTTGGGAGTCTCGATCTTGTACCGCATTCCATCGTGCGGAACCTCGTCGTCTTGCATAGCGCCGGTCTCGGTGGAGTGACGCACACGAACGCTCGACGATGCGCCACTCTCATTGACGGCGGTGATGAGCAGGACGCTTTCCTCGCTGACCACTTCGACTCGAGCGATCAAGCGGTCCTTAGGGTTCACCGGTGTCGCTCTCGCTCGAATCACTCCGCCTTGATCGATAAGATCGATGTGGCCGCCTTCTACACTTACGATGGTGTGGTCCGACTTGCTCTCGAGTTTGACGGTCTCCCCTGCCATCGCAGCTCGTAGCCCCGTGTTCTCGGGAACGTTGATGGTGACGGTGCCGCATTCGAACTGCGTGTCGGACCAAACCTCCGTGCGGGCGGACACGATGGTCTCGAATTTCGTCGACCAGCTTTGCGGTCGCCAGCCGTTCACTTTCATGCGTTCATCTTGAACCCGCAACAGGTATCGTCGACGGGCGTCGCTCTGTTGCTTTGCATTGATGATGGCTCGTTGGATCTCATCGCCATCCTGCTCGACGACGCGAAGCACAGGGGGCTCGGACGCTTTGCCGGAGCCTGAAATCTTAGGGGCCGCTTGTTCTGATGCCGGTGATCGCTTCTGGAGCCACATCTCTCCCTCGGCTGAGAACATGACGGACTGGCCGCTCTCGCGACTGAGCCGCTTCGTCAGGTCTCGTCCGATCACGCCAAACTCTGAGTTTTCGTCGTTCAGGACGAGTACGTTGACATCACGCAGCGGCGGGCCGATACCAAGATCGAGCTTTGAAAGACGCACAATCTTGAAGACGTGTTGCTTGGTTTTGTTCATGCCATAGAAGCCCAGGTGCCCGGGGATCCAAACGGGATCGTCTTGATAAGGCTGCACAATTTGGTCGCCCACCGGCTCGGTCACCTGACTCACCACGAGGTCTGATTGAGAACCCGACCTTTCGGTCTTCGTGGGCGAGTGATCCAGAAAGTCGATCTCGCCAAGGACTTCCGCGCCGAGTTTGTTC
>JBCBLJ010000281.1:0-9290 GCA_038520195.1 Planctomycetota bacterium | reverse complement strand
TCTTCTTTTGTCAATCTGGGGTGTCCAGATAAGGATCCTGGCCGATTTCACGCTGCAACTTCTTGCGTTCCTTCTCGTGGTGCAGCAACACCATTCGATCACGAAAGTGTTTGCGTTCGACTTTTCGCTGCGCCTTGCGGAACATGTTGGCGTAGGAGTCGGCGGAGTTGGTCATCGCCTCACCGCGCGACTTGAGTTTGTCGGCGCGGTCGGGTCCGAGGCCTCCTTTGAGGATGTCATCGTCCAAGGCGAGGTACTGGCGATAGGTCCCCGGGTCACCCTGCCGTCCGCATCGCCCGATCAACTGGCGATCGATTCGCGCGGCATCGTGAAGCTCGGTGCAGATCACGTGCATGCCGCCGAGATCGACGATCTCGTCGGTCAATTTGATATCCGTTCCTCGGCCGGCCATGTTCGTCGCGACCGTGACGCGATCCTGCTGCCCCGCGTCGGCGACGATGTCGGCCTCTTTTTCGACGTTGTTTGCGTTGAGGACCTGATGTGCGATGCCGAGTTGAGTGAGCATCTTTGAGAGGATCTCGCTCTTGTCGATGGAACGAGTCCCGATCAGCACCGGTCGACCGGTAGAGTGAATCGATTGAACTTCGTCGACGATGGCTTCGAACTTTGCCATCATCGACCCGAAGACACGGTCGGCAAGTTTCTCACGTTTGGGTGGACGGTTGGTCGGAACACGAATCACCGGCGTGCGATAGATTCGCTTGAGCTCTCGGGCGCTGGTGGCCGCCGTCCCGGTCATACCGGCGAGGTGTTTGTATCGCAGGAAAAGGTCTTGGACCGTGATCCGCGCCGCCTGGCCCGTCGGCACGCTGATCTCGATGCTCTCCTTCGCTTCGATCGCTTGGTGGATGCCGTCACGCCACTTGCGACCCTCGGCGAGGCGTCCGGTGAACTCGTCGACGATGACGATTTCGTCGACGCCTTTTTCACCCGGGCGGACGACGTATTGGCGGTCGAGAAGGAACTCGCGAAAGACCTTAACGGCGCGTTCGGTGTACTCGTACAAATCGACGAGACCCATCGTTCGTACGAGATCGCTCTTGGGCAATGATCGAACCTTTTGCCGCCCCCGCGCCGTTAGCTCGTACTGTTTCGTGTCGTCGTCGATCGTGAAGTGGTCATCCAGCTCGTAGTCGCTGGCATACTCGGCGGCCCAACGATAGGTTTCGACGATCTGGTCGCGAACGGTGTCTTCGATGCTACCGATGATGAGCGGCGTTCGTGCTTCGTCGATCAGGATACTGTCGGCTTCATCAACCAAACAAAAGTGCATCCCGCGCATCACCGGCTTGTCGCCCGCGCCGGAAAATCCTCCGCCGCCATCGCCGAGCATTTCGGTCTGGATACGGTTCTGGGCACGAAGAAGTAGCCGGTCCCGGAGAAAGTCGAACCCGAACTCTTTGGCGGTTCCATAGGTGACGGCGGATCCGTACGCCTTGCGGCGCGCGCCCTGATCGTCGGGTGTCTGAATGATGCCGACGGAAACGCCGAGCGCCCGATACAACGGCATCATCCATTCGGCGTCGCGTTTTGCCAGGTAGTCGTTGACCGTCGCGAGGTGCGCTCCCTTACCGACAAGCGATTGAAGATACAGTGGAAGCGTCGCCGTCAGCGTCTTTCCTTCCCCGGTTTGCATCTCGGCGATGTGACTTTCGAAGAGCGAGATGCCGCCGATCAGTTGAACGTCGTAGTGCCGCATCCCGAGTGCCCGTCGACCGGCTTCGCGGACCAGCGCGTAGGCCTCGGGAAGCAACTTGGCGAGTTTCTCACCCGCCATCGCTCGATAGCGAAGTGCGAGCGATCGCTTTCGGATCTGGTCGTCGCTTTCCGCGATCAGCGTGTCCTCAAGCCCGGTGATCTCCGCCAACATCCGCTTCCAACGCACCATCTTCGGACTGAACCCGCGTCCGCCGAGCATCGACAGTGCGCGTTCGTTGCCAGGAGCCTGGTGCCTTGCCGATGTCGCGGGGACGACCGGCTCGATGAGTTGGTTGCCGGATTGGGGCGTCTCAGGATCCAGTAACTCGGTGACCGGTGTCGTCGAGGTCTCCGTCGCGGATATGTCGGGCGTTGGAAGCGTCGCGGTGTCGGGTGTCACGCTGTCTGGCTCGGCGGTTCGCGGTGTCGCGGTGGCTGATTCGGCGACCTCGGGCGTGACCGGACTCTCGGTCTCCGGAGCCCCACTTGGCGGATCACCACCAGCGGAGGCTCGTCCGACCGATGGATCGGAGTCGTTGGCGTCGTCGTGGGCGGTCTCTTTGACGCTCATGAAAGCAACGGTTGAAGGGATTTGATGAAAAGTTTTCCAGATCCGACGAAGTCGCAATACCGTCAGGACGTCAGTTTACCGCCGACGTGTGCCCATATCGGTCAGCCTGGGCAAATGAGGAGGTTTGAGATGCGAGCTGGGGTGCTTTGCGTTGACTTTGCGGCTCTTCGGGGACGATCTTGATCTGACGCCGGTTTACGTCGATCGACTTATACCAGTCATTCCAGTATTCCCGGACTGCGCGAGACTGAAAATGAAGAAAAACCTGAGAGGCATGACCCTTGCAGCACTGCTGCTCGCCTCCACCTCGGCAAACGCTGAAATCAACCCGTATGCCGAGACGTTCGTCGGTGACACCGCGAGCGTCGGGGACAACTTGACGTCCCAGAGTCAGATTGCGACACCTGTTTCCAACTATGCTCCCGTGAGCGTCGGCGATTTGCAACCAGCCAGCTATTCAAGCTGCGATGGGTGCGAGACCGGCACCTGCGACAGCGGATGTGATACCGGTTGCGACAGCGGCTGTGATAGCGGGCCGATCGCCAAGCGAATGCGAGAGCGATTCAACCTCTGCAATCGCGACGGATGGATTCGCTCCGAAGCGTTGATCATGTTCATGGAAGATCGCTACGCCCCAGCGCTGGTGACTTCGAATGATCCCGGACTCTTCACGTCGCTCGACCAACCCGGCGTCGTGACCGAATTCGGTGAGACGCTCGATGGCGGCGTCTCGGGCGGATTCCGTATCGACATCGGCAGCTACATCAGTGACGACTTCGGCATCGGCGGCCGCTTCACCTGGATCGGTGAAAACGGCGACGACTACGCTGCCGCGGGGACCGAACCTGCTGCCGATCGATCGTTGGGTGTTCCGTTCTTTGATACCAACATTTCCGGTGAGAACGCGGAAATCATCAACCAGGACAACCTGTTCGCCGGTAACGTGCAAGCCAGCTTCGCGACCGAAATCTACGGTGCCGAAGCATACGCTCGCATGGCTCTGATCAAGAACAAGTCGGCCAAGGTCGAATTCCTCGCCGGTTACAGCTACTGGAACCTCGAGGACATGATCTCCTTGACGACCTCTCGGGTTCAAACCAACCCGGCGACCGGCACGACGACCAACCGGTTCAGCCTGTGGGAGACGGAAAACGAGTTCAACGGCGGACAACTCGGATTCGAGATGTCGATGCAACGCGGCCGTTGGTCTTCGCGATTGCTGTCCAAGGTCCACTTGGGCAACATGCAGCGAATGGTCAACATCGTCGGTACGAGCAGCCAGTTCACACCGCCCGGTGCACCGACGAACACGAATAGCAGCCTGTTGGTGGACGCTCGCCAAGGGCAGCAAACGTCCGACGAATTCGCTTTCATCCCCGAGATGAACTTCGCGCTCGGCTACCGCTTCCGCGATCACGTCTCGTTCACCGTCGGCTACAACTTCATGTACTTTGACGAAGTGGCATTGGCGGGTGAGCAGATCAACCGAGTCGTCGATGGGACGACCGCCGGCCAAGCGGTGGCGGCTCCGACCAACTTCACCATTCGCGACGGTGGGCTTTGGGTCCAAGGTTTAACCCTCGGTGCATCGGTTGACTACTAGGTCGACAGGGAAAAGCGAAATCGCTCTCCGGGAAACGCCTTTTCGCTTTTACTCGGCTTGCTGAAGACAGATGAACTAAAAAGACGCGTGGTACGCCACGCGTCTTTTTTTGCTTTGTGAGGGATTGCCTTGTCGGATCTGTCTTCCATCGCCTTGGGTTTGTGGCCGATCGCCGGAATCACCACCGTTGGTGTCACACGTCAGGACGCACGATCGACACTCGCTGCCGCCATCGACGCGGGCATCCAAGTCTTCGATACCGCGTACAGCTACGGTTATGACGGCGAGAGCGACCGACTCTTGGGAGAGTTTCTCGGCACCCGTCGCGACGAGTTTTGCGTGCTGGGAAAAGTCGGCCAACGTTGGACGGACACCGGTGAACGTTACGTCGATGGCTCGCCGCAACAGCTAACCGCGGATACCGAGCACTCCTTGCAACGAATGCGGACCGAAGCATTTGACGTGTTGTTCCTGCATTCGCCCGACCCGGACCGGCCGATCGAAGAATCGGCTGCCGCGATGCTGGAACTCAAACAACGCGGCTTGTGTCAACGGATCGGGATTTCAAATGCGACACCGGATCAACTCCATCGATTTCATCGCGTCGCAACGTGTGATGCGATTCAGTGCCCGCTCAATCTCGTCCAAACGCACGGCAGTCGTGAGTTGATCGCGTCGGCGAACAGCGTTGACATCAAGGTTTACGCTTTTTGGACCTTGATGAAGGGTTTACTTGCCGGGCAAATCGGGCGAGATCACGTGTTCGAGCAAGGCGATAGCCGGCCTAACTACCCGATCTTTCAGGGGGAGTTGCGGGCCACGATCCACGACATGATCGATCAGATGAGGAGCTTGGGCGAGCAACGGTCACGGACGGTTGCACAGCTTGCCGTTGGATGGGTCCTCTCTCAGCCGGAAGTGAAAGCCGCCCTCGTTGGTGCTCGCCGACCCGAACAGATTCGCGAGCTTGCTGCCGCGACGAAGCTCGACGCCGAAACGCTCGAGGAACTGGACCGACTCGCGGCAAGGGTGAGGAAGTTGAAAGTTGAAAGTTGAGAGTTGAGAGTGGAAGGGGTTTAGGAGTTGTTTTGGGTAGCTCGCCATTGTTCGACGGCGTCGACGATGGCTTGGTTGCGTTCCAGGATGCGGTCGCCCAATTGCACGACCAGTCGATTGGGCCAAATGTGTTTGCATCGACAACTGCTTTCAACGAACAACATCTGCTGGTACGGATCTGTCGATGGCTGAAGATGGCAGAACGCCAAGACAGCGATGGCGGGCGATCGGCTCATCCCCGCGCCGCAATGCACCAACAACGCTTTGATGGGCACGACGGCATCAAGCCATTCGAACAAGGGCCGGATCTCACCTTCCCGCGGGGCACCCGATCGCTGAGGTGACTTGCGATCGCGAAAGTGCAGACAGAGATGCCGATCTGGATGAATTCCAGGCAGACGCAGGTCGCCGAGTGCATCACCGGCGTCACCAATTGAGATCATGTGTGAGACAACGCCGACGGGAACTTGGTCCAGTGTGGCGCGGCCACGCACGTCGAGACGCATTTCGTCGTTGCGACCGATCAACCAAAGTCGGCGAACGCATCGTCAGGGTTCCCTGGTTCCGCTTCGCCGCCCATGGGCTCGAGTTCGAAGTTATCGTCCATCACCGGCTCGGGCGCATCCTCGAGCACCGCTTCGTCATCACCACCACTTGCGGGTGAGGGTGCCGAGGGGCTCATCTTGGCCGCGATCGGAAGAGCCAGCACGGCGACCGCCATCAGGACAAACCAGGGGATCATGTACATCATGGCGGGACCAACACAGAAGAATGGGAGGGGGGCGACGGAAGGGTCGTTCAACCGTCATCAATCAGCTTAGCGTAGTCTAGCTGCTCCGAGACCTTTCCGTAGGTGATTTCAAGCCCCGTCGCGGTCAGAGAGCCCCAGCGAATTTCGTTCTTCCGTCGGCACCATGCGGCGAAACCACTCGATCGCATCCGGGTTGCTTTCGAGCAACTCGGCGTGCAGCGTTTTCAGCTGCCGCGACGCAACGACGGCTTCGGTCTGCTTCGAAAGGTCTCGGAGAATCGGAATCCGCCAAGCCCAGGCGAGCAGCCGAAACTTTCTCGCCACCGCGGGATCATCGATCACCTCCCGAAGCACTCCGTTGGCTTCCTCCAATTGCCCTTCCTCGCGGAAAAGCCGAGCCAATTGGAGCATGGCTTTGGTCGCGTAGGTCCGATTAACGGAGTTTTCTTCCGGCGGAAAGTACTCCGGCACCGCCCGCCACGCGTTTTCGTAATTGCTGGTCAACGCGTCATAAAACTGCTCCTCGACGGACTCTTGGCGAGGCATTTCGGAAGGGCGCAGGACGTTTTCGACGGAGTATCGCCCCACTCGCGTGGCCGCCGCGGCACCAACAAGCGTGAAGAAAAACGGGATCAGGGCGAGCACGGCAATCCGGAGCCGACGACGCGTTCGCATTCGGTTTTGTTCGTCGGCGACACGCTGCAGCCTCGCCGCCGCCGCCGCCGCCCCCGCGAGTCGCGTTGCCTTTTGTCGACCCTCCGAAGTGTCGCCGGTGAGCGCGTCCAACAGTTCCCCGGGTGATTGAAAGCGATCCTTCGGTGCTTTGCGCATCAATTTAGCGATGATGGCAACCAGCCACTCGGGCAGATCGTTGCGGCCGCGCGTTCGATCCAATGGCTGGGGCGTTTCGTTGACGTGCGAGAACGCCAGTGCCAGCGGATCGTCCGCTTCAAATGGCGGTCGACCGGCGAGCAAGTGATACATCGTGACGCCCAGCGAATAGAGATCGCTGCGGGGATCGACTTTGTGCCCCTGCACCTGTTCGGGGCTCATGTAGCGCGGCGTTCCGAGCGTGAGTCCAGCTTGGGTGAGGCCGGCTCGGCTGTCGCCATCGTTGCCCAGACGAGCGAGTCCGAAGTCGGCGACTTTGACCTCGCCCGACTTGGACCACATCAAGTTTTCCGGCTTGATGTCCCGATGAGTGATGCCCTGAGACGCTGCGGCGTCGAGCGCCGACGCCACTCCGTAGAGAACGACAATGGCCTGTTCTGCTTCGAGTGCCCCGTCGCGATCCAACCACTGACGAAGGTTCACGCCGTCGATCAACTCCTGGGCAATGTAGTATCGATCGCCGTCTTCGCCGACTTCGTAGATTTGAACGATGTTGCCGTGATTGAGTTTTGCCGCCGCCTTGGCTTCGCGGCGAAAGCGAGTGATGTAGTCGCGATCACGGGCCAAGTCTCGTCGCAAGACTTTGATCGCAACGTCTCGATCGAGATCAAGGTCGCGTGCCGAGTACACGTCCGCCATGCCGCCACGTCCAAGTCGACGGAGAATCCGATAACCGGCCAGCTTCGAGCCCACCAACGTGCCTTCAAAAGCCAACGTCGGGGCGTCGAGCGCAGAGTCCGCTTGTGATGGCTCGCTCGAGGCGGATCGTGATTGGCCGGTGACCGTGTCTTCCGACTCGTCGGCGTTTTCAGCAGCGTCCGATTGATCATCCTTCATCATGGCGCTCCGCAAGGTTCGATAACTCGGCCGACGTGTGTGACTCGGGTGTTTTGGGTTGGGACGCCGGTGGGCGAACCGGCGGGACGTCCAGCGAGACGAGTGGCCGATTCATGCTGCCGCTGGAGAGTCCTTCCAAGTCAAGGGTGACGAAATTGAAACCCACTTCGCGTAACACATTCACCAACTCCGAACGCAGTGGTTCGCGCGTGAGCGAAGCGATCCTTGAAGAAGGGACTTCGATTCGTGCGAGTTCGTTTTCGTGGACTCTCACCCGCAAGTCTCCGAGGCCATTTTGACGGAGGAAATTTTCCGCGGTCTCGACCCGTGCTAGTCGTTCGCATGTAACTTCGACGCCATACGCGATCCGACTCGCCAAACACGGTGATGCGGGAAGGTCTGCATTGGAGACACCGAATTGTTTTGCGATCGCCCGGACCGTTGCCTTGTCGATCCTGAGTTCGGCGAGTGGCGTCTGAACCTTGGCATCGCGTCCCGCTTGAATGCCAGGACGGAAATCGCCGAGATCGTCCGCATTGGTCCCTGAGACCACCGTCGCATCCGAGGCTGCGAGATCCGAAACGGCGTGGATGCTCGCATAGAGTGTCGATTTGCAGTGAAAACAGCGCGTGGAATCGTTGAGACGATACTCAGGCAGTTCGGTTTCTCGCGTTTCAATGACGCGGTGTTCGGCACCGAGCTCCGTCGCGACGGTCTTGGCTAATTCGATTTGCCACCGTGCGACACTTGGCGAATCGGCCGTGACCGCCACCGTCGGTGTGCCGCTGGCCAGGGAAGCGGCGAGTACGACGGTGCTGTCGACGCCGCCGGAAAACGCGACCACGACCTGTTCGTGCGGCGCGAACCAATCGACCAACGTCTGACATTGACGTTTCCCATCAGGCTCGGCGGTCATCGGCGTTGCGCTCATTCCTCAACCAAACAAAGTCATCCGCTGCGGCCGTCGAAACGGACGTAAAACCCAGCGTCGAGACGGCGCGCGTGGTCATCAACAAGGACGAGTCTGCCGCTGTCACAGCACGCTTCCAATCGGCGGGCGGACATCCCTAGGATACCCGGGGTCTGCTCCCGAAGATAATCGATCACCTCTGCGGGGCCGACCTGTGGGGAATGTCCGGTGACCAAAACCCGATGTTCTTTGGGGTCGAGGAGCCGGAGGCAATTCTCGAGCAAGGGCCATAGGTCGCGCTCGAGGCGCCAGGTCTTGCCCGTCGGCGAATGACCGTATGCGGGTGGGTCCAAGATAATCGTCTGATAGCGGTTGCCCCGACGAACTTCACGGGCCGCGAACTTTGCGGCATCGTCGACGAGGTAACGGATCGGGTGGTCGGCAAGCCCATTAAGGCCGGCGGCGGCGCGACAAACGCTGACGTTCGCTTTGGCCGCGTCGACGTGAGCGACCGCGATTCCGACGGAAGCCATTGCGATCGACGAGGCGCCGGAGTACCCGAAGAGGTTCAAGGCGTTGGGCGAGCCCGGCCCGGTGGGCGAATCGACTTCTGAGCCCCGCTGGCGTAGCCATTGCCAGTTTTCAGCCTGTTCGGGAAACAGCCCGACATGCCCAAAAGGCGTTGGCTGGACGGGCATGAAGAAGCCACCACAGTCGATGCGCAGGTCCTTCGGCCACTCACTGCGATGTTCCCAACGTCGGCCCCTCTGGTGGAAGAGACTGTCCGCGTTTTTCCAGATCGCAGGAAGTCGCCGGCGATCATGCTGAGCCGCGGGAGATGGACGACGGATCAGACGGCCGGCGAAGGACTCCAGCTTCTCACCGTCGCCAAAGTCAATCAACTGATAGGTTCCCGATTCGGCGGCCAACGTTTTACTTACCACTCGGCGTC